>CAMRBW010000113.1 GCA_947040555.1 uncultured Oceanospirillales bacterium
TGGCAGGCCATGAGAGAATCGAACTCCCAACCCCCGGTTTTGGAGACCGGTGCTCTACCAATTGAGCTAATGGCCTGCAGAAGACGTCATCAAATATATCGTTACGTGGGCTGAATGTCTATGCACTCTGGATATTTTTTTGCTGCGTGGGTCACTTGAGGCAGATGTCGTGTACGCGCCTCCTTTGAGAACTGTCTGGGTATTATTGATGATTTGGTCCCGAACCCGGTGAGAGCAAAACATCCAGACGTTCATTAATCCGACATATGGCATTGTGCTCCACCGCCTGTACCGCTTGATCGATAGCAAAGCCAAATAGCCGCGCATCGGCATCGCCATGACTTTTTATCACCAGCCCTTGCAACCCAAGCAGCATCGCGCCATTAATGCGATCAGGATCAAGGCCGGCAATCATGGATTGGAACAGCGGCCTCAACACTCTCAACAGGTAACGCTGCCAGCGCTTCAGCCCGACACCGGCCATCAGTTTTCTGGCGACCAGACGCACGGCGGCCTCACTGGCCTTAAGTGCCACATTACCGGCAAAGCCGTCACAGACAACAACATCCACACGTCCGGAGTAGAGGTCATCACCCTCAACAAAGCCGATGTAGTTCAGCCCTTCGTGTTGCTCAATATGTTGTTCAATCCGCTGTTGGGCGAGACGAACGGTTTCACTCCCCTTGGTCTCTTCTGCACCAACATTAAGCAGACCAATGCGAGGCTTCTCCACATTGTAAAGTTCACTCTTCAGCAGCGAACCGAGTACGGCAAACTGGAGCAGTTGTTCGACGGAACAATCCACATTAGCACCAAGATCGAGAAGCAGTGTCCCACCGGAAGAGCTCGGAACCCGACAGACCAGCGCAGGACGATCGATACCGGAAAAGGTTTTCAGCAGATGACAGCCCATCGCCATCAGGGCACCGGTATTACCGGCACTGACACAAGCCTGAGACGTACCCAGGGCGACTTGCTCAATGGCGAGCCACATGGAGGAATCCTGCTTGTAACGCAGGGCACGGGAGGGTCGCTCATCCATAGCGACGGTCTGGGCGGCATGAACAACAGTGACCCTGTCACTCAGCTCTCGGGGCAGATGCTCCCGGATAAAGGAGGAATCCCCCGCCAGCACGAGGTGCAGCAGGGGGTGGCGCGCAAGAGCATCTTGCGCAGCCTGAATGCGAGAGCAAGGACTACAGTCCCCGCTCATCACATCCAACGCAATGGTCGTTATCTGACCCAAGGCGTGAATTACTCGCCTTTGATAGCGATAACTTTTTTGCCGCGGTAGAAGCCATCTGCAGTCATGTGATGACGACGATGGATTTCACCGGAAGTCGCGTCAACAGACAGAGCTGAAGTGGTCAGTGCATCGTGGGAACGACGCATGTCGCGCTTGGAACGGGTTTTACGGTTCTGTTGAACTGCCATGGATAAATCTCCTGAAAAAATTACTTATCGGTTTTCAGTCCGGCAAGTACGCTAAACGGGTTAGGACGCTGGACTTCAACCTCCAGCTCCTCAGCACCGCCTTCCGGCACTGTGCTGTATACATCCTGTCCACTGTGGCACGTATCATTCTCGTGGTAGGCAAAGCTCGGCATACTGAGCAGTATTTCCTGCTCAATAAAGGGTACAAGCTCGACGGCTTCTTCTTCCACGATCAGCGGATCCAGATCGGCCGGAAGATTCCGGGCCTGCTCTTCATTCCGCACAACGGCCACTTCGACAGGCGCCACAATGACGATCTCAGCCACATCTAAACAGCGCTGACAGATCATGTTCAGAGTCGCACTAATCTCTCCCAACACCAGAGGCCGACGCTGTTGGTCAACCTCAAAGCGGAGCGAGACACGGATCTCCCCGGCATGATCAGCCAGTATCTCTGTTAGCCTGGGGCATGAGGCCACAGGCACAACACCCTCAAGAATGGCATTTTGAAAGGCCAGCTTGTGGGGTGAAAAGTGCTTGAGTAACTGTCCGGTAAACATAAGCGCGCCATAATAGGGACATGCAATCCTAGTGTAAAGATGCAAAGCGTGATTTCCCCTAAGGGAATTAACCCTATAGAGTGGTACGATTGCATTTCTGGGCAGTACAAAGCCAGCTACTGACCCAAAGCGATAGTCTATTTTAAATGACAATCACCGACAGTCCAATATGAAAATCATTCTTGCGTCAAGTTCCCCCTATCGGCGTCAACTTCTGGCTCGGCTGAATATCCCCTTTGCCTGCATCAGCCCGGATATCGACGAAACGCCACAATCGGGCGAAACACCCGAAGAGCTTGCCTATCGGCTTAGTCTGCAGAAGGCCCGGGCCATCCACTGTAACCATCCTGATGCCCTGATTATTGCTTCCGATCAGGTGGCCGTTCTCAACGGACAGCCTCTCGGCAAGCCTGGCACCCGTGAGAGAGCCATAAACCAGCTGCAGGCCGCCTCTGGGCAGCGTGTAACATTTGTGACTGGACTCTGTCTTATCGCACCCGATCAGAGCGCACCACGCACCACGACCATTCCTTATCATGTCCATTTCAGGGATCTGAACCGGACAGAGATTGAGTGTTATATCGATGCGGATCAACCTCTGGACTGTGCGGGGAGTTTTAAGTGGGAGAGTCTTGGGATTACTCTTTTTGCCCGCATGGAGGGGGATGATCCAACAGCACTGGAAGGTTTGCCGCTGATTACCCTGAGTCAATGGCTCAGAGAGTCAGGGGTTTCCCCCTATTCCTGATTGAGTCTGAGCATGACTGGCCTTCCTGGTCATTATATGGGTGGGGGAAGTGCTGATACTGGGGTCTGGATCAGAAACTATTCGATTACGATCGTCCGATTATCATTAATATAACGCGTGAAGTATTTATAGCGTTTGACGATAGCCGCAGCGTTGACAGTAACGTGAGCGTTCTTATTCAATTTTGGAAGTGTTACCTCAAACTTTTCCAGATACTGCTTTAAATCCAACGTTTTGTTGACCTTGGTATCCAGATTATTTTCATTATCTAAAAGTGTAATATCCTGACACAGTTTGATCATTCCAACAGGTAAGCTTTGCACATCGACAGGGGATACAGTCTTATTGTTGTCAGAAACGGTACAATGTTTCTCATTCTCTGGCTTTGTAGGATCTTTGGAACGTGTCCTGTTGGATATTGAGTTTAAACGTTCAGCTTCACTGGAAAGAGTGCGCATGTTAAGTTTATTACCGATGATGCTTATCTTAAAAGTTTCCTGCACGGTGGCAGACGCCTGATTAAATAGCTTATCCATTAGTTTTGGATGCTTGGCAAAATAAATGATGGCCTTGATGGCCATTACACCACAACTATAAAAATCTTTTTGCATTCTCTGTTTAGGAAGTAAAATACGCATTGGCTTATTCGGAAATGCCATTTGGATCTTTTCCATAATAATTTTGAGAAGGGGAGATGTATAGTCACTATCAAAGCCCAGAGTTTCATGCAAGTAACACTGCACCTCATCATCCGAGATCCGGAGACAACCGGCTAAGGTATGATTTGTTAGCGTATTCTCATAGACAAAGCGGATAGTATCATTTTCACAGGCTTTGAAGGCAGCATCTATCTTGGCGTCTGAGTCTGAAGTGCAATAGTGGTACGAAGAAGAAGAAGTGTTGTCAATCTTTTTTAGTTTTTCATTCAATATATGCTTAACAACAGAGGGAGGCAGATAATATTCACCATCATTTTCATGAATTATTTCTTTTTTATCACAGATCATCCTAAGTCTGGACTCTCTCAATAAAGGATTTGTCGTAACTGTTGCTGTTGCTTCATTACCAACTTTATTATGCAGCGTCCAGCTATCTTTCTCTCGATTCAGAGTGAAGATTTTTAGCGGCTCCAACCATTGACATGTATTATTTTTGAAGATTAGCCCCCCTCTATTTTCATTTCTCCTTTTCCATGTTGGTGTGCAGAATTCCAGCTGCGCCTTTGATTGATTAAAAATAATAAATTTTGTATTTTCCTCAATTTGTTTAAACTGTTCCAACACGATCTGATGACTGTTTTCTTTAAATACACTATTTTGGATGTTAAATATCGTGCTGACTTTTATTTTAGGCGCATCCAGAACATAGTCGTCCTTTAACTCGACGGCGTCAGAGTGCTCTAATGACTGAGAAATTATAATTTCATGATGAACGCTCTTTAGATCAATACAATATACACATCGAACACCTTCATTCTGTAGCTCAGGCAAATTACTGCTACAAAGCAGATGCTTTCGCACCGAGGGCATGACTCGTATAGTGGTGTGCAGCCTACCAAAACGGTCCATTGCTTGTACCATCTCTAGATGGGGAAGCACGTTTTTTTCAAAACCACGGTTAGTTACCGCCCTGCAATTCCCGATCTTTCCTTGACCCCTTAATTTGTAAGGGCTGGAGCGCCGATTTTTTTTTCTGGTTCCCACACTTTTAAGCTGGTTTCTGTTGTCTGCTGACGTTCGCCTCCGTGGGGTATGGTCTGTGTTGCTGTGGTTTCTACCGCTGTCGTATGAAGAGTGGGAATTGCTGGTTCCCGCCCTACTTGCTCCCGAAAAATCCATCGATCTACCACTCAGTTTGTTACCTTGAAATAAAATAGTTAGGCTCATCCCTTTTTTCAGCCGTTTTCTTCATATCTTAAAAACGGACGAATAACACATAACAGCCCTTTCCCATGAACCAACGTCCTATAAACAGCACAGGCTTGATTTGGACTCAAGTTCTTGAAAATAGTTCACTAAGCGGCAATACAGACCAATCAGTCGCTATCGGGCTATCCCGCCGGCGTGAGCGTATCGAAGTATTGGGAGATCAAGGGCATAAAAAAGGGCACAAAGAAAAGCCTCTCTTTGTGCCCATTGTCTCTCTGCAGTTTAAGCTTTAACGCACCAGAGGCCCTTCCAGGCCGAGGGAGGTTCCCAGAGTCAGTGCCATTTTGGCACCAATCTGGCTGGCGAAACGATCCAGTACGCTCGGCTTGAGCGTGAAATCCATGATCTCTTCAACACCAACCACTTCTCTGGCCACATAACTGGCACTGCCCAGACCATCAATCAGCCCCAGTTCTTTGGCCTGCTCGCCGGTCCAGATCAGGCCGGTGAATAGCGTCGGGTTATCACTCAGACGTTCGCCACGTCCCTCTTTTACATGAGCAATAAACTGCTCGTGCACATTGCGTACGGTGCCGCGCAGGTGTTCGGCGGCCACGGGGTCTTCCGGCTGAAAGGGATCAAGCAGCGCCTTATGTTCACCGGAACCGTAGAAACGACGGGTTACACCGATATTCGCCATAGCCTCATCAAAACCAAAGCTGGCCATGAAGGCACCAATGGAACCCACAATAGAAGAGCTGTTGGCGTAAATCTCATCGGCGGCAGCGGCGATGTAGTAGGCAGCCGATGCGCCCATATCGGAGATCACCGCATAAACCTTGATATCTTCACGGGTCTTCTTTAAACGGACAATTTCATCGTAGATATAACCCGCCTGCACAGGGCTACCCCCAGGGCTGTTGATACGCAGAATAACACCCCGTACATTTTCATCCTCAAAGGCAGATCGCAGCCCGGTCACCACGGCATCGGCATTGGCGTCACGGTCCGCAGCAATAGCGCCACTGATGTCTACTAATGCCACATAATCCTGAGGCCTGGATTTAGAATCCTTCACGGAGAACACCACAGTACCGACGATGGTAAACAGCCAGATCATCACCAGCAAACGGAAGAAAATATTCCACCGCCGCGTCCTGCGCTGCTCTTTGGCAGCACTAAATAGCAGTTCCTCAATCAGTTTACGGTCTTCAGACATTGGGGTTCCCTCCTTTTGATCACCACCATCGCGGCTTCCAAACATTGTTATATTCCGATTTACACTAACATGATTGTTACTACTCGTTACTATCGACAGCTTAACGGCTCATGACTTCAGCGAGGCATTTTTTGTAAAACTGCAACCAGATCATCCGGCAACGGCGCTTCAAATTCACGATACTCACCATCGGGAAGATTAATGCCTACCTTGGCCGCATGCAAAAACAGGCGCTTCAATCCCACCTTGGCGGTCAGCTCCCGCGTGTTCTCATAGCCGTACTTGGGGTCCCCAAGAATAGGATGACCGGCATGTTGAGTATGCACACGAATCTGATGGGTACGGCCGGTTTCCAGACTGGCCTCAACCAGGGTTGCCTCACTGTAACGCTCCAGCACCCGAAAACGGGTACGGGATTTCTTCCCTTCTGGATGGACCGTCACCATCCGCTCTCCGGACTGAAGAATATTTTTTTGTAACGGTGCGGAAACAAATTCCTTGCGCGCGGACCAGCGACCATCCACCAGGGCGGTATACACCTTCAGCATATGGTGCTCACGAATCTGGGCGTGCAGATGGCGAAGCAGACTGCGCTTCTTGGTAATCAGCAGACAGCCGGAGGTATCACGGTCAATGCGATGCACCAATTCCAGAAAACGACAGTCCGGACGCAGCTGACGCAGCGCCTCAATTACGCCAAGGCTGACACCACTGCCTCCGTGAACGGCCAATCCGCTGGGTTTGTTCAAAACCAGCAGCGAATCGTCTTCATAGAGAATGGCGGCTTCAATGCGCTGTGCCACTTCCATACCGGGAACGACGGGTGCTCTGGCCTCGCTGACCCGAATCGGCGGCACACGCACCACATCACCGCCCGCCAGTTTGGTGTCGGCCTTGGCCCGCCCTTTGTTTACCCGCACCTCACCCTTACGGATAATGCGGTAAACACGAGTCTTGGGCACACCCTTGAGCACAACACGCAGAAAATTATCAAGCCGCTGACCGGCCTGATCGTCATCAACAGTAACAAAACGGACAGTATTCTTGACTATATTATTAACAGCTTTATCATCTGACACGGCTTGTTTGCCCATGACTTTACGAGTATTTTGGGATAAATCTTTCATCATTCGCCTATGTTACCAGTTTTTCTGCTGTTTGAAGCACTTGGGAATAGCTGATATATTCCCCTTATCTTTTCGGTTTGACTGAAACCAGAACTGAAAAATGTAATAAAATGATAAATAGCCAACACAAAAAGCACTGTAGTCGCTGTTCTAGAGCGGGAAGAAAATAGATCCCGTCAAGTATCCACAGAACAATGTTAATGACGACAGTAAGCATTGTGTGTATTAGGCTTGTCTGACCGGACAGTAGCGCTGAACAGCGTATCTGTGACCGATAAGGCACGTGTTTGAGTGGCCTGTTGGCAATGTAAACCCCATCAGGCTCCTAGTTAACCAGCGCTAACCAGTCAAAGCTGGCGCTCCTATTCAATTCACTCGTTAGTCAGGTGTTCAGGCACTCGATCACTGTCTGGGTGTAGTGAGGTTTCCGGCAAGCTTTACAAGCGCTGCGGAACCACCAGACAACAGATAAGACCTGCCCCCCTGGTTCGCCGACCCCGCTAAAGCGGAAGGCGAGATCAACCTTGGCCCCAAATTCAGGCAAGGTACTACCCTGTCACCAGTACAGGATGAAACAAGAATGAATCGCTAGGAGTGGCCAGAAAAGGACTGGACAGCGCCGCATTGAAACAATTGGATTTGCATGAAAAGAATGCTTATCAACGCGACACAGCAAGAAGAGCTTCGTGTTGCACTGGTTGACGGCCAGCGTCTCTATGACCTGGATATTGAGTCGGGCTCTCGAAAGCAGAAAAAAGCCAACATCTACAAAGGCAGGATCACGCGCGTTGAGCCCAGCCTTGAAGCGGCTTTTGTTGACTTCGGTTCCGAGCGTCACGGGTTTCTCCCTCTTAAAGAGATCTCCCGTGAATACTATGTCGGGAACCCTGGTTCCGGCCGTCCCAGCATCAAGGATATTATCCGCGAAGGCCAGGAGGTCATCGTACAGGTTGATAAAGAGGAGCGGGGCAATAAAGGTGCTGCCCTGACCACTCTTGTCAGTCTGGCCGGTCGCTATCTGGTGCTGATGCCTAACAATCCCCGTGCCGGTGGTATCTCCCGCCGAATCGAAGGCGAAGAGCGCACTCTGCTGCGTGAGGCTATGGCGCAGCTCGACATTCCTTCTTCGATGGGCGTTATCGTACGCACCGCCGGTCTTGGTCGTAGTGCCGAAGAGCTTCAGTGGGACTTAAACTACCTGCTGCAGGTCTGGAGTTCTGTCAAGACGGCCGTTCAGGATCGTCCAGCGCCCTTCCTGGTTTACCAGGAGAGCAACGTCACCATCCGGGCTGTGCGCGACTACCTGCGTCAGGATATTGGTGAAGTTCTGGTCGACAATGCCGGTGTCTACAAAGAGGCGCTGGACTTTATCAGTCAGGTGATGCCTCAGTACCAGAGCCGGGTCAAACTCTATCAAGACGATACCCCGCTGTTTAACCGCTTTCAGATCGAGAGTCAGATCGAAACCGCCTTCCAGCGGGAAGTGAAGCTGCCATCCGGCGGCTCTATCGTTATTGATCCGACCGAAGCGCTGGTCTCCATCGACATCAACTCCGCCCGTGCAACCCGCGGTGGCGATATCGAAGAGACAGCCCGCAACACCAACCTGGAAGCCGCTGAAGAGATTGCCCGTCAGCTGCGTCTGCGTGATATCGGTGGTCTGATCGTGATCGACTTCATCGATATGAGCTCCAACAAAAATCAGCGCGATGTCGAGAACACGATGCGTGAAGCCCTGCAGATGGACCGCGCCCGCGTCCAGCTGGGCCGTATCTCTCGCTTCGGTCTGCTGGAGATGTCCCGTCAGCGTCTGCGCCCCTCTCTGGAAGAGACCAGCGGCATGGTCTGCCCCCGTTGTAACGGTCAGGGCACTATCCGCGATGTACACTCCCTCTCGCTCTCCATCCTTCGCCTGGTCGAAGAGGAGGCTCTCAAGGAGCGCACCTCCGAAATTCGCGCACAGGTTCCTGTCTCTGTCGGCACCTTCCTGTTGAACGAAAAGCGGGACGCTATCAGCCGCATCGAAAAGCGCAGCAAGGCCCGTTTGCTGGTTATTCCCAACCCGCACATGGAGACACCGCATTTCGAAGTACAGCGACTGCGTGATGACCATGTTACCGAAGAGACCGTCAGCAGCTTTGAACTGGGTAGCCAGGCCGAACAGGAAGCTCCGGACTACTTACGGGAACAGGTTGCGGCCCCCGCAACAGAGGCCGCAGTACGGAATATCAAGCCGGTAGCCCCTGCTCCTCTCAAGAAAAAAGTGCTCTCGGAAAAACCGTCAGGTGGTCTGTTGCGCGCTATCGCCAAAACCTTTGGCAGCCTGTTTACCGCTCCTGAAGAGTCACAGACGGCGGGTAAACCCTACCGTCAGAAGCCGGTTCAGGACAGCGACAATCGTCGCGACGGTAACCGTGACCGTAACGTTCGCAACAAGGATCGTCGTCGGGAAGAGCGCAATAACCGCAACGAACAACGTCGTGACCGCAGTGTTGATCGTAACGAACAGCTCAATGATCGTTACCAGGTCAACGAGGAGCGTCGCCAGCCTCAGCAGCGCCGAGATCGTAACGAGCAACGTAACGAACAGCGCGAGCCGCGTGAACAACGCTATGAGCAGCGTTCTGAGCAGCGTTCTGAGCAACGTTCTGAGCAACGTCACGAACAACGCTCCGAACCGCGTCATGAGACGCGCTACGAACAACGCTCCGAGCCGCGTCAGGAACAGCGTCACGAGCATCGTTCCGAGCCGCAACGTCACGAGCATCGTTCCGAGCCGCAACGTCACGAGCATCGTTCCGAACAGCAGCGTCACGAGCATCGTTCCGAGCAGCAGCGTCACGAGCATCGTTCCGAGCAGCAGCGTCACGCACAACGCTACGAACAGCGTTCTGAGCCACGTCAGGAGCAGCGTCAGGAACGTTCTGAGCCACGTTCTGAGCCACGTTCTGAGC
>CAMRBW010000114.1 GCA_947040555.1 uncultured Oceanospirillales bacterium
GGCTCTTTACCCGCTGAAGGCTCTTTACCCGCTGAAGGCTCTTTACCCGCTGAAGCAGAGCATTTAAACGATCCGTTTCTGCAGCATGACATTCAGCAACAGATCTCTCCGGTATCCCATGGCTCTCAGGATGAACCGAAGCAGCAGGCTGAGGCTTTGTTTTCTGATTTTACGGTTGAAATTTCTGACACTGCTACCGGTATCTCCCATCTAACCCCACTCATCGATGTGCTGGCCAAAGACAATGAAGACGAAGAGGACGACGACTGGAGCATAAACCGGAATCTCAGGTTATCACCGGCGCTGCTGGCGCAGGAACACGCAGTTACCGACAGTCCTGTGACCGATTTTGTACCCCCAGAGCCAGACTGTCAGGGTGAACTCTCTCCGGGGGCGGCATGGAGACCATCGGATCTTCTGCACCAGCAGGCGGTTATTGATGCCATACTGGAGGCACTGGAATTAACGATGGCAGACTTTTCTCCGGATAATCTTGAACCGCTGTTAAGTCCGGTGGGGGCTGAACAGCAGCCCACGGGTGAGTCTCCGAAGTCAGGTTCAGCCCCGGCATCAAGCCTGGACTTCTGGACGCAGTACCGGGATTTCTATCGCCTCCTGATGCACGGAAAACACTATCGTGAGCTTTTTCTGAAACGGCTTGGAAATGCGATTAACCGGTAGGCAGTGACCTTATGAATAGTTTCGGAAAACTCCTTATCCTGCTGCTCATGATAGTAACCGGCTGCTCCCACAATAGGGTTCAGCCTGAGCCGGAAACGGAATTATTCCTGACGATTATCGCTGGCTGTAACCTCAATAGCGGTTCCGGCCCCGGCAATGATCAGAACGCAGCCCCTTTGCAGTTGCGCCTGTATGAACTGCAAAGTATCGAACCTTTTGCCAATGCTGATTTCCTGGATATCTATCTGCAGGATTCGGCAACCCTGCCGAGTTCGCTGGTAAAAAAACACCGGCTGCCCACTATCTGGCCGGACA
Source organism: uncultured Oceanospirillales bacterium (assembly GCA_947040555.1). Taxonomy (GTDB): domain Bacteria; phylum Pseudomonadota; class Gammaproteobacteria; order Pseudomonadales; family Endozoicomonadaceae; genus Sansalvadorimonas. The sequence goes on from CAMRBW010000114.1 coordinate 997, forward strand.
CGAACAATCAGCTGACCTTGCAAGTGGACAGAACCGCACGATTTATCGCCATTTTCGCCGAGTTTGCCAATTACCCGTCCGCTGTCTGGTCGGCGGTGGAATCGATTGTACCCGGTACCCGTAACCGGATGATGTTACAGATTAACGATAACCACCTTCGTCTTTCCGTTGAGCCAGCGCTTTTAGAGAAATAGCCCCATGGATCACAGCTTTGACAAAGCCGTCTGGCTTGAGGGGATGTTTCTCAGTCCTCAGCATTTCCAGCAGCAGGAGCGATACCTTGAACGGTATAACCGACAGCTGTTTAATCTCTATGCGCCGGGGAAAGCCGGTTTTACCTCCCTGGGCATTGATAATGAACAGCTCAAGGTCGGCAAACTGTTTATCCGTGAAGCCAGCGGCCTGTTTCCCGACGGTACGCCCTTTGAATTACCCGCTTCCCTGTCCATGGATCTGGATAGTAGTCATCGGGCTGGCGTCGTCTACATAGCCGTTCCTCTGGATAAGACCGGCTGCGTCAACACGGCCCCGGAAGAAAAAATTACCAGGGCGATCCGCTATGTCAGCGCTGCCCACAGTGTTTATGATGGCACTGACCAGAAAAATGAACCGGTGCAGCTGGAGCTGTCCCGGCTCAATCCCGGGCTGATGGCTGAAGGCGAGGCGCTGGATGATTATTCAACGCTGGCGGTTGCCCATATTCAGGAGTATCACCCGGATGGGGAGGTGGTTCTTGATAATACTTTTATTCCCCGTTGTCTCGATTACCGTGTCTCCCGCTACCTGCTTGAACAGGTCCAGAACCTGCGGGCCATGGTTAAGCAACGGGCGTCGGTTATTGCCACCCAGATCGGGGTTGAAGGACAACAGAAAAGTTATCAGACCCTGCAGATAGAGTATCTGTGGCTGCAGGCGCTTAATCGCCATGGTGCCTGGCTGAAGCTGGTGGAAAGGCAGTCGGGTATTTCGGCCTACGAGCTTTACCGCATGCTGGCCATTATGGCCGCCGACCTGGCCACCTTTACCACAACACTGGCACCGGAATTCCCGGACTTTAATGAGCAGGACATTTACGCCTCCTTCGCCCCGGTGCTGTCCAGCCTGTTATTGAATCTGCGTCAGGCCAGTAAGGATAAGGTGGTCAAACTCGGCTGGGATACCCAGTTGTTTAAACTCCGTCGTCTGCTACGTACCCGGATTGATGACCGTACCCTGTTTAATGACGGCCGATTTATTCTTTCCGTGTCGTCCAGTTTGAGTCAGTCCCAGACCCGTACAGTCTTTATCAATGCTGCCAAACTGTGCGGTCATAACCGTATTGCCGAGCGGGTTCGCAATGCTCTGACAGCGGTGCCCATCAGCGCCATGGCAGGAGCGCCCATTGAACTGAGGGCAAAGGCCAATACGGTCTATTTTGAGATTGATACCGACAATGAACTGTGGCAGGAAATGGTACGCACCCACGACCTGCTAGCCCTCCATGTGGATGAGCAGATGCCGGATGACACGGCTATCAACTGTTTTGTAATCCGGTAAATTTGTAATCAGGTGACGCCATGACTGCTCCCAGTGCCAGACATGAGGCTGCCGGTGAGGCGGCCCATGCTGATGACGGAGTAACCGCCACAGAAACGCTGCGTGATGGCTTTCGTGATGGGAATACCCTATTCCGTAACTTCAACGTCAGCAGCAATACGTTGGTCAACCTGTCGGCAGAACTACTGGCTATTCTCGGTACGCTGTCACAACAGCAGGAGGTCCGGAATCTGCCGGAGCTGCACCAGTACCTGCTCAGGAGCATGAGCGAACTCCATAACCGGGGTCTGCAGGCAGGGTACCCGCCGAGGATGATGGAAAAAACCTGTTATGCCCTCTGTGCAGCTTTTGACGAGGAAATTATGAACACCGTCTGGGGACAGAAAGGCTGTTGGGAAAATCACGCGCTGGTGGCCCAGCTGTTTCAGCAGCGCAATGCCGGCGAGGTGTTTTTTGTCCTGCTGGATCAGGCGCGGCAGAACGTGTCCAAAATGATCGACTTTATTGAACTGCTCTATTTACTGCTCCGTCTGGGGTTCTGCGGTCGCTATCAGAATACCGATAAACATGAACTGGCCAGGCTGGCGGATCACCTGTATCAGGAGATCCGTGCACACCAGAAGCTTGGGGAACAACAGATCCTGCCCATTCTCAGCGCACCCTGGCGACCGCTGAAGGTGATTCGGGTTTGGCAGTATCTGCCGGTGGTAGTATTTATTTTGCTGCTGTCAGGGCTGGTCACCCATTTCTGGATACAGCATATCAACCACACCTACACCGGGCTGGCCGAGCTGCAGTGGGATCGGACAGAGGCTGTGCAACTGTCCACTTCGCTGACCAGTCCCTCCGATCATCGGAACGGTACGCCCGATCCTGATGGCAAGCCCTGATATAAAACCATGATTAAACCGGTCCTTATAGTCATATTACTGTCAGTGGTACTGCTGTTATTGCTCTGGCTTGCTCCCCTGATCAGCAGTGAGTTGTTTATCTGGCTGACGATCGGCTGGAAGTGGACACTGACGTTTATTACTGTGCTGGTCTGCTGCCTGATGCTGTGGAAAATCCTGCGGTGGCCAAAAATCCGAGGCGCAACCGGCCGCCATTCTTTTGAAAACAGCTTCGAAAACAGCGCCGAAAACGCCGTTTTTGAGCAGGACAAGGCGCACTACAAACGACAGTTGATGGATGATTGGAAACATCTCTGGAAAATATTGACCGGCCGTCATGGCAATACTCCCTACACACTGGCCTGGCTGATCATGGTTGGTACCGATGGTTCCGGGAAATCCAGCTGGCTGATTGATGCCGGTTTTGAAAAAGTGACCGCCGGTTCGCCTAATCAAAAGTCCAGCATTGTCTTCTGGCTGGGTGAACATGCGGTGATTGTTGAACTGGCAGGGCATTACTACACCCGTGATAAAGAGCAGCTGGATGAATTTCTCCTGAATCATTTGCTGGTGCTGATCCGGAAAAAACGTCCCCGGCGGCCGATCAACGGTATCCTGGCCGCGCTCTCTACAGAGCAGCTGATTCTGCGTGACCCCAATGGCCTGCTGGAGCAGGCCCGGCAGTTGCGCTGGCGGTTATTGTCTCTTAACCGTCAGTTTGCCAATACTTTCCCGGTCTGGATTTTACTGACCCAGGCTGACCGGCTGAATGGTTTTATGGAACTGTTCCGTCGTATGAATAGTCAACGACAGATGCTCCCTTTCGGTTTTTACACCCAGGAAGGGTATCATCCTGAGCAGTTTCGTCAGGCTTTTGATCTGTGCCATAAAGAGCTGGCCGATGTCCTGTTTGGCTGTATCCACCCTGAAAAAGACAGCAATGCCCGCCAGGCCCAGGTCCGCTATGTTTTGCAGTTCAGCCTGTTGGGGGAGCGGTTGCACTTTTTCTGTAATGAGATCTTTCAGAGCCGCCATGGCACGCCCTCGCCGGAGCTGAAAGGAGTCTGGTTCAGCTCATGTGGTCAGCATGGCAGCACCATTAACCTGCTGGCCTCGGAGGTGGCGCGGCTTCACGGTTTCAAGGCTCAGCCTGAGCAGCCCCAGATTCCCGACAACCAGAGTTATTTCAGTCAGCAGTTTTTCAACAGAATTCTGTTTAACGATATGGGGAATGTCAGGGAAGATCCCATGGCCAGGAAGCTCTGGCTGACCCGTATCTCCCTGGCATCAGGCACCCTGATCGCCATTCTGATCGCGGGCCTGACCTTTTGCTGGTCGCAGATACAATACAATGACCAGCTACTGGTCCAGCAGAAAATGATTATCAAGGATTACCAGCGCTCCATGGATCAGCTGGAAGCTCCCATCCCCGCCAGCGATGTCGTTCAGCTGTTGGGTGGTCTTCAATCATTGAACCGGCTTTACCGGCAGTCCTCCCGGTGGCTGTACCACGGCGGCCTGATGGACTGGAATACGGCCAGTGATATTCAGGGGTTTTATCACCAGCAGCTGCGCCACTATCTGCTATTGCCCATGGCCCGACGCCTCCATGATCGGTTGCAGCGGGCACTCACCCAGCACAGAGATCAACTGTTTGATGATCTGCACTATTACCTGATGCTGTTTAATCCCGGGATACGCGACACCGGACTGTTGCAGAACCATCTGGGCAACCTGCTGCTGGCGGGTCCGGGGGAGGAAGAGAGAGCGCAGCTTGACAGCCTGCTGGCGGATATCTGGCGTCTGGAAACCGGCAGGGAGATGACAACGACTCTGCCGGATCAGGCACTGATTGACCGGGCCAGGGAGGTACTGTCCACCCAGCCTTCCGAGCGCCTGGTGTACAACCATCTTCGCCGTTTGCCGCCATTCAGCGGGACCCTGAATACTCAGGAGCTGTTTGGCAATGCGTTCGCCAGTCTGTTTATTGTTGAAGCGGACGGTGACCATACCGAAATGCCCCGGTTCTATACCAGAAGCCTCTATACCCAACTGGATCTCTCGGCCACATCGCCGCTGTTGAGACAGGAAATCATCAGCCTGAACCGGATTCAGAAAGGGGAATCCCAAGTGTCGGTGATTGAGCTGGCGAGAATCAGTCGACGGGTCCGGGAGTTTTATTTCCGGGACTATATCCGTACCTGGGATAACCTGATTCACCATATCCGGTTGCAACCGGCCGGCAGCCTTGACCAGATCGAGCAACAAACCACCCTGCTGGCCAGAGGGGCGGCGGCACTGCAGGCCCTGTTGAATGTGATAACCAGTGAGACATCACTGGCAGAAGAATCATCAGTCCCGGACGTCGTTGCTTTGGGTCGGCAGGCTGGCAGGGTGCCGGCGCCGGCGGCGATCCGTAAAACCACCCGCATCTTCAATCAGGCTGCCCGGTTATTGCCTGGCGGGTCGCCCGGGAAAGCGGCTCCGGATAATCCGGCCATTGTCAATCAGGCCTTTGCCGAGTACACCGGCGATGCCGTCGACCTGCAAAGCAGGCTATCCCCGGTTCTGGATCAGCTCCTGCAGGAGCTGCAGATCATTAATGGCCATTTTGACCAGGATCTTGCCCTGTACCAGTTGGCGGCAAAGGTGATGACCAATAACCAGAATATCCTGCAGGAGCTGTGGCATCAGGCCGCCAGTGATGACACTCAGGTCGGTGACTGGCTCAACCAGCTGGCCGGGGAGGTGTGGGCCTGGGCAATAAACGGCGCTGGTCGTTATTGTCAGAGGCGCTGGCAGCAGGAGGTTTATCCGTTCTGGCGTCAGCATCTGCGTGACCGTTTTCCCCTGATGACCGGAACCGGTAAGGATATTCAGTACGCTGACTTTGTCGCTTTTTTCAAACCGAAGGGATTGGTGGATGATTTTGCGGCTACCCTGACACCATTTCTGCAGCAAAGCAGCCTGCAATACAGCTCTCTACAGAGCCGGAGCTGGCAATTGAAAACCGTACAAGGGCAACAGTTGCCGGTAAGTCGGACGTTGTTGCAGCAACTGAATAATGCCGGTCAACTGCAACAACTACTGTTTAATTCCGACGGTGTTCTTCAGATCAATTACCGGTTGCGCATCCTTGAATTGAGTTCCCGTGCTTCGGAATTTTCCCTCAGGGACAGCAATGATCGCTTTGTTTATCGCCATGGCCCCCGACTCTGGGATAACCGACAGTGGTCAGCTAATGAAACAGGGCAGCTAACAGTTACCCTCAGAGACGATTCGATGATTTTTGAGCAGCACATTTTGACACAGGAGAGTTACACGGGGCTCTGGGCCTGGCTAAGGTTTGTCTTTAATTGTCAGCAGTGGCAAAAGGATAACCGTGTTGAACTGGTGTACCGCCGTAAAGGATACCAAACCCGGCTGGAGGTGGAGCTGGAACGGGGGGGTAATCCGTTCAGTCCGGCGTTATATAACAGGATTAAGCTACCTGGGGTCATTCTCAGGGCGGATGCCGGTTAAGTGGTCATGTTTCAGAGCTGTTTGGTAGTATCATGGTTTTTCTGATTGCAAGCCCTTTGCTAAACCCAACTGTTCTCGGCCTTTTGGTTTACACATTCAACCTCCAGGTAGCGATACTGTACTTCGTTACAGCTACTGTTGTTGCGGTCATTGCTGGCTGGTTGTTACAAAAATTTGGGTTTGAAAACTCAGTCAAAGCCGAAGCGATGCTAGGGCGTGAAGAAAGTATTGGTTGTTCCAGTTCTTGTGGCTCTGGTAAACCAAGTCAAGAGCACCTGCTTGTACGTATGTTCAAAAATGCGGCTTTTGACTTTAAACGTGCATTCCCTTATTTGATGATTGGCGTAAATATTGGTGCGTTTGTCTATGGTTTTGTACCCACAGAAATCATTACAGCTGTAGCCGGTGCTGAGAACCCATTTGCTGTACCCGCTGCAGCATTCATTGGTGTTCCCTTGTACATTACGGTGGAATCTCTGATCGCTTTGAGTTCTGTGCTGCTCGCTAAAGGTATGGGTATGGGGGCTCTCATTGCTCTTATTGGATCAGCCGGTGCAAGTATTACTGAGGTGATACTCCTTAAATCACTGTTCAAAAATAAGCTAATCATTACGTTTTTGTTCGTGGTCTTTGGTATGGCTGTGACTGCTGGATATGCGTATCAACTGATACTTGCGTAATTCAAGAGTGCAAAGAAAGGGAGTCCATAAAAGTCTGGAGTCAGGTCTTTCTTCTTGACGCATAAATCAGGGAAACCGAAACAGGGTTAGGTCTTTCTTTTGAATCTATTTTCAAGAAGAAAGACCTGACACCGGTTTTTGATACGGAATAATCAAAAAAGCGATCAGAAAGTTGACTGCAAAATCATCATCATTGAGAATAGATAATTCACAGTATCGAATTGCTGATATTCGCTTTCAGCATTGTCATTTCCTGAACTGTAAACTGGTGCATAATTGTCTACTGCTGGAAAATAATAGGTCTTGAATAGGGGCCTTGCGTGGAACGTGGTGGCAATCATGGATGTGTCGATACATTGCCGGCCAAATTTACCGGTGAGGCATAACTCAGTGACCTCAAAGGTATAATGCTCCGCAGGATAAGTATCGGTAAAATAAGACTTTATAGCGTAGTAGAGCCCCTTTTTCTGGCTATAAACCAAGGAAGCATCATAGTCAAAAGTTAGAGGTATAGGGTAATTTTTTGTATACGCTATTAATTTAAAGCTGACGGTTTTCGGACTTCCCAGAGCTTTATAATTTTCTGGTTCAATATAGATATAGGATCGTGGGCAGCGGCCAATCCCCTTCAGTGGATTACTAACACATCGAATGATTTCAAAGCCTGTTTTGATGGGAACCTTATCCGTTTTCGTGCTGAAGATTTCCGATATTCCAGACTCATTTTCAATGCTACATCGATCATTGCAGGCATAACTGTTGGCTACCAGTATTCCGGAACAGAGTGTTAACAGGGCAAGGTGAGAGATTAAGCGAGAGATCAACATGGATTAATTACCGTATAACAAGGGTTTCAGAGGGTGAAAGGTATCTTCAGAGGGTGAGAGGTATCTCCAGAGGAGTGATCAGGAAAGCCCGGATAGATCAAATTGCCCTCCGGTAAACCCTACCGGACTGGGCGGGGCACGGTTCCTGGACTTTAAGAAACAAGATGCAAAACCATTTACCTCATCTGCTCACATTGAAGTCGTGGATGTTGTAAATATTGCAGTGGAGCCAATAGAGTGTATTGCGGATTATCGATGTCTGCATGAATTTTTACAGGTAGCCTCTATTTGAGGTGGCGGCTCAGCTGCTGATCTATACGTCACTGTTCTAATATGTAGATGGTATTCAGGTTGCGGTCAATGGTGCGCTAAGGGGGTACAGAGATACCCAGGTGCCGACGGGTATTGTGCTGTTTGCCTGCGTTGACGGGCTGACCGGATTTCCGGAGGCGATCAATACAGTCTCCCCTCAGGCACAGGTTCAGTTGTGCATTGTGCATCAAGTACGCAACTCGCTGAAATACGTCTCCTACAAAGACCGTAAGGCCGTTGCCGCTGATCTGAAAAGGATTTATTAGTCACCAATAGTCGATGGGACAGAACGGGAACTGACGGCGTTTGAAGCCGCTTGGGAAGAGAAGTTTCCCTGCATAGGGAAGTCCTGGCGTGCCAACTGGGACAACCGGATCACACTGTTCGACTACCCTGATGACATCAGGAAAGCGATTTATACGACCAATACCATAGAGTCCCTGAACAGGGTAATCAGAAAGGCTATCAAGCTAAGGAAAATCTTTCCCCATGACAACTCCGTCATGAGGGTCAAAAATGATCAGCCAACCTGTGAAAGGATCCTAATTTTTTTGGTTGCATAGTAACTCCAATAATTGAGTACAACATAACGCTTTGCCAAGGGCGCTGTTCAGTGACGAAGTTGGTAAACCCAATGGTTTGCCAGTTTCTCAATAAGTCGAGGCAAGGTAAGTTCACAATTGCTCAATGCTCTTCGCCAGCCCAAATACCGATACAAGTACTTGGTTGCCACGCCCTTAAAATGCTCATTGATCCATGATTTCAATTCACTGTGATGACCGTTCACATGTTGCAGGTGGAACACACCTTCACGCACGGTTTGTCCCAGGCGGGTGACCAGGGATTTCAGTACCAAACCTAACTCATCAGCCACTCGATCATGCTGTGACAGAGCATCTGCACACAGGGGAGTACCGGGCGGAATTCGACCCTTGAGGCAATCTTCAATACCCCGCCATTGCATATTGCTGAGCACATTGGAGACCAAGTGACTTTCCCGATCACAGGTCACAACAACAGGGACCTGCTTGACCTTGAACCCGGGACGTTTTCTTTCACCAGGTTTCCCAGGCCGCTGCC
>CAMRBW010000115.1 GCA_947040555.1 uncultured Oceanospirillales bacterium
TTTTTGTTTTTGTTTTTGTTTTTGTTCCGTTGCGATCTCTTCGGCTAAGTTGTTGTTGATTGTGATTGTTTACCATTAACAGAAGAAGATAGTTTAATAACTAATATTAATTATATGGCTAAGGGTGCCGGCATTTATCCAAATAATGAAAGCTAAAATTTAAACATCATTCCATGAGATAATCTTTTGAGCCTGAAATTATAAATTTGAAAATAGGCGATGAAACTTTTGATTTCTAATCTCTATGTATCCGTAGCGGTCTCCAATGATTTGGGGCTGAACAGTCAGTACATGGCTGAATAATGGCACCTTTTACTTTCGGTGCCATTTTTTTAGTGCGCTGGATATGGCAGAAGTTCTATCCCCCGTTGACCCTCAGGGCAAGGTGAGACTGCGCACTGGAAAACGGCTCATGCCGCTCTATCCTTGCCCCTGTTCAGAGTGAATGTGTCCAAAGTATTGCATTAACATTAACCGGTAAAACCTATATTATTTCGTTGAGTACGTAGGACGGCGGAGCGGATACCTATTGATTGTCTATAAATGAAAACAAAATTCACCATGCCCTCCGCTAAAATCTGGCAGGCATGCCGTACAAGCAGCCTGTCGTACAAAACAACAAGTCAGGTGGGGAGAGAAGCCGAATGAGTCAAGACGGCGTAGTAAATACAGGTCGCCGCCGCTTCCTGATAGGGGCGACATCGGTCGTTGGTGCCGCCGGGGCAGTGGGTGTTGCGACACCGTTTGTCCGATCCTGGAATCCAAGCGCCAGGGCCAAGGCCGCCGGTGCTCCGGTAGAGCTCAATATTGCCAAGCTGGAAGAGGGCCAACAGATCGTCGCCGAGTGGCGAGGTAAGCCGGTTTTTATCGTGCGTCGCTCCCAGGATATGCTGGAAAATATCAGTGCGGTTAGCGATAAACTCCTTGATCCGGAGTCAAGCAATGCAGATCAGCAGCCCAAATATGCACAAAATGAATACCGTTCCCGGCAACCGGATATCGTGGTATTGATCGGGATCTGTACCCATCTCGGCTGCTCTCCCAAGTATCACCCGGAGGTGAAGCCGATGAGTTTTGATGCAGACTGGCGAGGTGGCTACTACTGCCCGTGTCATGGTTCCAAGTTTGACCTTGCCGGTCACGTCTATAAAGGCGTTCCTGCGCCCTCCAATCTGGAGGTGCCTCCTCACTCTTTTAAGGGTGATGGCGTGCTGGTGATCGGCGTTGATGAGGAGAATGCGTGATGGGGAAAAAACTGCTGGCATGGGTCGATGAGCGTCTTCCGGTGTCCTCCTTTGTGGAAGCGCATCTGGCCAAGTACTACGCACCCAAAAACTTCAATTTCTGGTATTTCTTTGGCTCTCTTGCGCTCCTGATACTGGTCAATCAGCTAATCACAGGTATCTGGCTGACCATGAGTTACACCCCCAGTGCCGAACAGGCCTTCGCCTCTGTTGAGTACATCATGCGTGATGTGGAATACGGTTGGCTGATTCGCTATCTGCACTCCACCGGCGCATCGGCTTTCTTTGTGGTTGTCTACATGCATATGTTCCGCGCTCTGCTGTACGGCTCCTATCAAAAGCCCCGTGAGCTGATCTGGATCTTCGGAATGGCGATCTATCTGGCGCTGATGGCGGAAGCTTTTATGGGCTATCTATTGCCCTGGGGGCAGATGTCCTACTGGGGAGCGCAGGTCATTATCTCCCTGTTTGGGGCTATTCCCGTGATAGGCGCAGATCTGCAGCAGTGGATTCGTGGTGACTATCTGATCTCCGGTATCACCCTCAACCGCTTCTTTGCTCTCCATGTGATTGCATTGCCGATTGTGATCCTTGGTCTGGTGTTGATGCATCTGGTGGCTCTGCATGAGGTCGGTTCCAACAATCCGGATGGCATAGACATCAAAAAGCTCAAGGATGAAACCGGCAAACCGCTGGACGGTATCGGCTTCCACCCGTATTACACCGTGAAGGATATCGTCGGTGTGGTGGTATTCCTGTTCGTGTTCTGTGCTGTGGTGTTCTTCTTTCCGGAGATGAACGGCTTCTTCCTGGAGCATGCCAACTTTGAACCGGCCAACAGCCTGAAAACTCCTGAGCATATTGCACCGGTCTGGTACTTTGGTGCCTTCTACTCCATCCTGCGGGGAATTCCCGACAAACTGATGGGCGTGATCGGCATGGGAGGCGCGATTGCCATTCTGTTTGTGCTGCCCTGGCTGGACCGTGCGCCGGTTCGCTCCTGGCGCTATAAGGGGCCGATCTTCCGCACCCTGATCATTGTCTTTGGCCTTAATTTTATCCTCCTGACCTGGCTGGGAACGAAGCCTGCAACCGAGACCTACACCTTGATGGCTCGTATCTGTATGGTTTACTACTTCGCTTTCTTCCTGCTGATGCCGTTCTATTCGGCGATGGAGAAAACCAAACCAGTGCCGGAGAGGGTGACTGGATAATGAAAAAAATAACTCTGATGAAAACAATTTTCGCGGCGCTGATACTGAGTATTCCGCTGGGGGTTTTGGCTGCCGGAGAGGAAGGCTATCCTCTGGATGCCATGACGGCTGATCCCACCGATAAGCCCTCTCTGCAGCGTGGTGCCAAGCTCTATATGAACTACTGTTTTGGCTGCCATGCCGTCGGCTATCAACGCTATGAGCGGGTGGCGGACGATCTGGGCATTCCCCATGATCTTATGCAGGAGTACCTGATGCCCGCCGGTGGCAAGATCGGCGATCTGATGAAAAACGGCATGGACCCCAAAGAGTCCAAAAACTGGTTTGGTGCTACGCCGCCTGATTTGACCCTGGTGGCCAGAGTGCGTGGTACGGATTGGCTGTACACCTACCTGAGAACCTTCTATCTTGATCCCAAGCGTCCACTGGGTGTGAATAACATGGTATTCCCTGATGTGGGTATGCCCCATATTCTGCTGGAGCTGCAGGGGGCCCAGATTGATACCTGTGCGGGAGCTGAAGTACAGCGTGATATCCTGACGGGGGAGCGGATTTGTGGCCTTGAGCCTGATCCATCCATAAAGGGCTCTCTGTCACCGGCACAGTATGATCAGGCCATCTATGATCTGGTGAATTTCCTTGCTTACAGTGCTGAGCCCATGAAAATGGAGCGCCAGCGTTTGGGGATTTATGTGTTGCTATTTCTGGCAATATTCCTGATTCCTGCTTATCTGCTGAAACGGGAGTACTGGAAGGACGTTCACTAACCTCTATAATCTGGTACAATTCGCGATTGGCGCGTAATCGCCGGAAGGCTGCGCGCTCTGACACATAAAACGGTTTTATAAAAATTGTTTCACCAAAGGCCTCAGGCGGGGATAAATAGATGGGCGTAGTCGCCAAGCGTTCTTCAATGACCTTCTTCTCCGATCCAGCGGATCACTACTGTCATCGGGTTCGTATTGTTCTGGCAGAGAAGGGCGTTGCTGTAGATATTCAGGAAGTTACTCCTGACGCCCAGCCTCGCGAACTTTCGGATATCAACCCCTATAACACGGTTCCAACGCTGGTGGATCGTGATCTGGTTCTCTACGAACCAAACGTTATGATGGAATATCTGGATGAGCGTTTTCCTCATCCGCCACTGTTACCGGTGTATCCAGTCACTCGTGCCCAGAGCCGTCTGATGATGTATCGCATTCAGAAGGACTGGTGGACTCTGGCAGATATCATTCTGAATCCTGCCAATAAAGAAGCTGCCGTTGCCAAGGCTCGTAAGGAGCTGCGTGAAGGTTTGAGTGGTATTTCCCCGATTTTCGCTGAAAAACCCTTCTTTATGAGTGATGAGTTCACGCTGGTCGATTGCTGTGTGGCTCCCCTGTTGTGGCGTTTGCCGTCGATGGGTATTGAGCTGCCACGTCAGGCCAAAGATATTCTGGCTTATGCCGACAGGCTGTTTGAGCGTGAATCTTTCCTCGAAAGTCTGTCTGAAGTCGAGAAAGAAATGAGAGTCTGACGCTCATTTCTGATTTAAACTGAAGGGGGAGTGTCTGACACTCCCTTTTTTATTGCCAACATTGATGTACTGGAGTTACTCAATGACTATGACAAGCAGCCGCCCCTACATGGTCCGGGCGCTGTATGACTGGATAGTGGAGAATGAGTGTACCCCGCATTTGCTCGTCGATTCCCACTGGCCAGGCGTACATCTGCCTGACCGTTTTGCGGAAGAAGATCAGGTTGTCCTCAATATCTCTCCAACAGCCATAAGAGAGCTGGATATGGCCAATGATGCCATATCCTTCAAAACGCGCTTTGGTGGTATTGCCTATCACGTTTACGTGCCTGTATCTGGCGTCATGGCTATTTATGCGCGGGAAAATGGTCAGGGTATGGTCTTTGAGATGGAGGCTTATCCAGAAGCGGAGCCGGCCTCTGAAGCGCCTCAGGAACCGGTGATCAAGCCCGTCTCATCACTGAAGTCCGTTAGTTCGTCGCCCTCTGACGATGACAAGAATCCACCACCTCCCAAAGGTGGTTCTCGTCCTTCGCTGAAAGTCATCAAGTGATTGATAAAAAAAGCCCACTTTAGTGAATCTTGCGCAATTATCCCCCCGTAGCCTAGTTGGGAGCAAAGCGACCTTTTAGGTTTGGGTGGAGGAGATGGATAGCGCACAGCCCGATAAGGTTGTTATCTCTCCGGTCTTTCCTGTATGTGAAATTATTCAGCCATCTCAACGGTAAAAGAGAGGGGTTGACTGTGTGTGTAATGAAATTATGGGCATAATCCCCTCTCTCTGACCGTGTGGAGGCGCTTTTGTTATGGAAAAGAAGGTACGTGTAACTTCTACTGTCCAGCAGGCAAGTGATTGTGTTCAGCAAGCAAGTGGTGGCGGGCGTTTATCCGGTCGACGCTGGGTGATCAAAATCGGTAGTGCCCTGTTGACTAATGATGGTCAGGCACTCAATTTCGAGGGTATCCGCAGCTGGGTACGTCAGATTGTTATTCTGAAAAAGCACGGTATTGAGCCGGTGATCATCTCTTCCGGTGCCATTGCTGCCGGTATGGCTCGTCTGGGCTGGCAGGAGCGGCCAACGGTGATGCACGAGCTTCAGGTCGCTGCTGCTGTCGGTCAGATGGGGCTCTCCCAAGCCTGGCAAACTGCGTTTGCCGAATATGGCATCGAGACCGCCCAGGTGCTGTTGACCCATGCCGACCTCTCTAGCCGTCAGCGTTACCTCAACGCCCGCAGTGCCCTGACCACCATGCTGGATCTCAGGGTGATTCCGGTGATCAACGAAAATGACTGCGTGGTAACCGATGAGATCAAGTTCGGGGATAACGACACCCTTGGTGCGTTGGTGGCCAATCTGCTGGAAGCGGATACTCTGATTCTTCTGACGGATCAGGATGGCTTATTTACTACGGATCCGCGCAAGAATCCCTACGCCGTCCTGGTGGATGAACGCAAAGCCAGTGATCCGGCACTGGATGAGATGGCCGGTGGTAGCAAGGGCATTTTTGGCAGTGGCGGCATGTTGACCAAACTGCGAGCCGCCAGATTGGCTGCTCGTTCTGGTGCTTGCACGGTGATTGTCGGTGGCCGTATAAATCAGGTGCTGGAACGTCTTCATAGTGGTGACGCTTTAGGAACGTTACTATTGCCTGATGAGGGGCGCACTGTGGCTCGCAAGCGCTGGCTTGCAGGCCATCTACTGATGCGTGGTCAGTTGCAGATCGATGCTGGTGCGGTGCGGGCACTGCAGGAAACCGGCTCTAGCCTTCTCCCTGTTGGCGTACGGGCCGTAGAAGGCGAATTTCAGCGGGGTGAGATGGTCGCCTGTGTCGATGAAGAAGGCCGGGAAATCGCCCGGGGTCTGGTAAATTACTCCTCCTCAGACATCACTAAAGTGCGAGGTCTGTCCAGTAGCCGAGTGCATGAGATACTAGGGATGAGTGTCGAGCCAGAGCTGGTGCACAGGGATAATTTGGTATTGGTTTAACGCAGCGCACGGAATTTCTCATCTATTCGTCTGATGCCCGCTGCCCTTTGTACCTAAAAATAAAGATAGAAAGGCTGGATTTTACTCCGGCTTTTTTATAGCCCATCCTGTGGCTTCAGCAGCTGTTTTATCTATTTTTGATGTGCAAAAGCATAACCAGCCTGTTTCTCAAGAGCCCTGACAACACCCGGTGCCCGATGGCGTGACACCAAGGTTGATGTTGCATTTTCCGGTGGAATAACAATAACGGATACTTTCTCCGGAAGGGTATTTTGCAGGAAATAGTTGATCCATGTGTCTTCGTTATTCAGGAATTCTCCGTCAATTTCACTCAATATCAAATTTTCGGATTTTAGTGACAGCAGTATGGCCACGGATGGTGTGAGTGAGTCCTGATGATAAAATTGCTCCGGTTTAAGGTCGTGAGCCATCATTGAACTAAGCGGGGAAGGTTTCGTTCTGTTCAAGCCGAGCAGAGAAGGTAACATTAGGCGGAATGCATAAAAAAAGGAGCCGCAAAGGGCTCCCTTTCTACAAGACAGTCTCGGCTATTAAGCAGCCAGAGCCTTGATCTTGGTGTTCAGACGGCTCTTGTGGCGAGCAGCCTTGTTCTTGTGGATCAGGCCTTTGTCAGCCATACGATCGATCACAGGAATAGCAGCAGCGTAAGCAGCGGTCGCTGTTTCGAAGTTCTTGGTTTCGATGGCCGCAATGACTTTCTTGATGTAAGTACGGACCATGGAACGCTGGCTAGCGTTGTGCTGACGACGCTTTTCTTGAGTCTTGGCACGCTTGCGAGCAGAAGGGGAATTTGCCATCTGAGTAGCTCCTCGAAAAATTCGGTTATATTGAAGACGCGCAAATATGCCGAGTTACTCTGACTATGTCAATTTCCAACAGCGTCAATTTCCGGCAGCCGCACCAGATATCGATTTTGAGGTCAGTCAGGGGGTAAGTCAGCGAATTTGCTTCCCGATGACACATTTCGGGAGTTATAAACGGGCGCGCGCATTTTGGCACTCCTGTCGGTCAGGGTCAAGGGTGAGTCCGGATCCTGAGGCTGAAAAATTACTGATAGCGACTATGGAAAAATGTGCTTGCTGTTTTGCAAGCAGAACTGACGCCCCTTGAGCTATTTACAATGCATATAGCCAAAATAGAAGCCTCTTGCCATTGACCGGTCAGTGCAGTTATTCATCAAAATTATCTTTCTCTGTAAGCAGTGAATAACTTAGCTGCCAGAGGAATATGAGCACTTATCCGTGGTGTGCCCTTTTTTGTGCTGTTGATCTAGCCTCTATCGCTTTTATCCAGTTAAACTTTCCGGCACTCTGGAGCATGATTGCAGCACTCTTGAGCATGATTAAGTGACTCGAAAAGAGTGATTTTTACAGGATGACACTGAATTGAAGATATCAGGATGTTATGACTTCTGAACAACAAGTTGAGCCCGAAAAAAAAATGGGCGGTGGCCTTTTGCGTTCCTCACTGGTGGTCGGCATTATGACCATGTTCTCCCGTGTGCTGGGATTGGTGCGGGATGTGGTGGTCGCTTTTTATTTTGGCTCTCAGGCGGAGGCGGACGCTTTTTTTGTCGCCTTTAAAATACCTAATTTTCTGCGACGACTGTTTGCCGAGGGCGCCTTCTCTCAGGCTTTTGTGCCGGTACTTTCTGAATATCGCAGTAAGCGTCCGAAGGAGGCGGTGCAGGCGTTGGTGAACCGGGTGGCGGGTACGCTGGGTTTAACGCTGACAATTGTTACCGCTCTGGCAATGGTAGCTGCTCCCTGGCTGATTATGCTGTTTGCACCGGGCTTCCGGGAAGATACCGCCAAACTGGCGCTGGCCGGGGAGATGCTGCGCATCACTTTCCCTTATCTGCTGCTGATCTCGCTCACCGCTTTTGCCGGCTCCATCCTGAACAGCTACGGCAAGTTTGCTGTGCCGGCGTTTACGCCGGTGCTGCTTAATGTCAGCCTGATCAGCGCTACTGTCCTGCTCTCTCCCTATTTTGAGCAGCCGGTGATGGCGCTGGCGTGGGGGGTGGTGATTGCCGGTGTCTCCCAGCTGCTGTTGCAACTGCCTTTCCTCAGGCAGATTCAGCTGCTGCCCACGCCGATGTGGGGCTGGAAAGATGACGGTGTGCGCAAGATTCTCAAGCTGATGATTCCGGCGATGTTTGGTGTTTCTGTCGCCCAGATTAACCTGCTGCTGGATACGGTGCTGGCCTCCTTTCTGCAGACCGGCAGTATCTCCTGGCTCTACTATTCCGACCGGTTGGTGGAGCTGCCTCTGGGTATTTTTGGTATCGCCATTGCCACGGTGATTCTGCCGAGTCTTTCCCGACAGCACGCGGGAGATGATCCTGAGTCATTTTCTGCCACCCTCGACTGGGCGCTGCGTCTGGTGTTGTTGATTGGTATTCCGGCTGCTATTGCTCTGTTCCTGTTGGCGGAACCGCTGATTGCGACCCTGTTCTTCCACGGTCGTATGGAGAGCAACGATGTGCTGATGGCGGCTATGAGTTTACGGGCTTATGCGGGGGGATTGCTGTTCTTTATGTTGATCAAGGTGCTGGCGCCCGGCTACTTTGCCCGCCAGAACACCCGCACGCCGGTGAAGATCGCCATCGTCGCCATGGTGGCCAATATGGCTTTTAATCTGATGCTGGTCTGGTCACTGCAGCACGCCGGTCTGGCTCTGGCGACCTCCCTCTCGGCAGCGTTGAATGCGGGATTACTGTTCACAGGGTTGGTGCGTGGCAAGGTGCTTCAGCTCGAGCAGGGCTGGGGTGTATACGGATTACGGCTGCTGGTTGCCAATGGTGTACTGGTGGCCACTATTCTCTGGCTGGCAGAAGCGCCTGAGTTGTGGTTGCAGTGGACGCTGTTTGAACGGGTCGAACAGTTAGCCGTACTGGTGATTTCCGGTCTTGTTGTTTACGGGATGAGCCTGTTTCTTGTGGGCGTTAGACCCGCGATGTTCACAAAACAAACAACCCCCTAAAGATTATTGCCCCCCGGCCAGTTGTTTAATGCTATTCGGAGGGGGGCTTTGGTTATTTGCCAGTGGTGACATAATCTAAGGTCGATGACGATTGCTTATCTCCATCGCCAGTCAGTGGCTTAATCATCTGGAACACACGATCAATCACTGGTACCCGTCAGGTATGTACCTGTCGGGTATGTACATGCCGGGGTAATCCACCGGTTTACATTCCGCCTTGGACACCTGCCAGCTACCTGTCGTCACAATAGGATTACCATCCCGGTAATACAAATAGGTCACAGGCTCGTACTCGGTAGGGACACAGCCTATTGCCGGATCCCAGGCGCGGCTCGCAATGTCATCGCCCTCATTTTTTAGACTATCAATGTAGAATGGACCACAACGTCCCTCTGCTTTTTTCAGGTTTAACACTTTCGGCTGCTTTATAAATTTGAAATTTTGGTGGTTGGGATTTTTGCGGAGATTTATGAGGTTATCACGGACCTGACAGTAGTTATCGGCAGAGCGTACTTCTCTTGTTCTTAACGATTGCACCTCGTGAGGCATGAGCAATTTTTTCTGTACACAAACCCCGAGAATATTATGTTCCTCCATATGACCTTTTTCCAAATCCCTGCAGATTTGTGCTGATTCGTTGTCATTTTTTAAGTGACAAAGAATCAAATTGTGGCCTTTCTGTTCCAGATCGGATTGAGCCGCCTCAAGTTCATCGTGTGTTATGGCACCATCCAGACGTTCAGTGATGGTATTGATCGCCTGCAGGTCTTTTTCATCCATCTTCTCGGTCATAAAAAAACAATTGCCGCTGAAGTGATTTCGTTCCTGTGATGGGGGCAGTGATGCG
>CAMRBW010000116.1 GCA_947040555.1 uncultured Oceanospirillales bacterium
GAGAAAAGTAGATTGGTTGTTCAGAGAATCAAGTTTATGGGTGTCCTATTCTTTTGTTCTTTTGATTCTTTTGGAAAACGTAGCGCGCTATTTGTCTCTTCCTTGATCCTACCGACCTCGCTCCCCGAGGGGGCGAAAGTAATAACGAAAAAGTCATGGACACCTACAGGCAGCTCAGCAACTATGCGGCTATCGCTGCGTGAAAGTGTCCGAAGTGTTGCTGAACCTGATTTTTCCCAATGGGTCCGAATAGCAGATCGGGCGTTACCATGAAGTTTGATGTTCATGTTGTGGGATGTGCTTCTGCCATCAATTCGAGATTCTCCATAGCCTTATTGAGGAGGGCGATCATTTCGGGATTCGTGGTTGCTAATGAGTAATACCCACTATTCGTCCTATGGCAATGGACAGGAAGACCTTCAGGGGAGCGTTCCTCCTCGCAGTAGATATTGAGAACATTCTTATGCTCGTTGAGGAGTCGACTAGTTTCCGGGATATCACCTTTCCAGACTGCCGCCTGTAAACTTTGAGATGTTTTACGACCTAGAAGGTCGTCTTCGCGGCTCATACCCTTTGCACACTCTTTTGCCATTGCCTCGGGGAATTTCTTCTTATCAAGAGTGTGTTTACTCTTGCCGACCCTGCCGCTCTGTATAGTCGGAATGTTTCGTGTGTCAGTATAACGGCCCCTTTTTTTGGCCACTTTAGTAGTCGACCGATTATGTACGGGCGTGTCAGGGGTTGATGATTCCTCAGAGGTTCCTGTAAAGCGGAAGTCTGCCAGTGTAACATCTACCTCACAATTCCCAGTATTTATGTCTGAGTTCTGCTGATTTGTCTCCATTTGGAACGTACGTTGGGGAGAGCCTGAGCCTCTACCTCCAGCCTTATTTGAAATTCGCATATATCACACCTTAATTTTGTCCATCCTGTAGGGATTGTAAGGATAGAGTTACTTGAATTAGAGGCACAGAAACAATCGGCGATGTTTAGTTTTGCCCCATGTGGTCTCGGTTTAATTGAAATCAAATATATCCGAGTTAACGTTCGAGTTTTTTGTACTGCGATAGTTCCGTACCGAGTGATTTATGTTGGTGTGTCTGACTTTCTCGACATTGGGTGGTCAAAAATTCTGCACAGCAAGTACCTGTTGCATTTGGGAAAACCGGGGGCAAGTCTTGAATCGTGCATTTGCTGGCACTGTGTCCGACAAGATTTTTAGGGAAATGCACAATTCAAGGCCTGACCGTCTTACCGCTCTTTCTGGGTCGCTTTCGCTGCATAAGGAGCTCGGCGATCATCTCCTGAGGATAGGCTTGATACGCTTTCCTGATCAGCTCCTGCAGCGGTTCCAGAAAGATATAGCGGGGGTTAAACCCATACTCCCGCATTTGGCCTTTGGAGCAACCGACAATCACTCCGTCTTCTTCCAGTCGAACCAGCTGCTTCTGGACGCTGTTCTGGGAGAGGGAGAAGAAGTCGGCAATCGCCTTGCCGTAACCGCTGCCGTTGAGGGCGATATAGATCAGAATCTTCTCCTGACTCTCCGCCCTGAGAATGCCTTTCAGGATAAACATGACCAGCGACCTCTATTACCAATAGATGGTTAGTATTTACCATATGTTAGTATATATTAAACAATATATGGTAAATACTGCAGGCAAAATCAGTCGTTGTCGCCCAGTGCCAGCGAACGCTGATTCTCCGCCTCCAGCCTGCCCACCTGCTTGTGCAGTGCCCGGCTCTCAGTCTCCAGTTCTTTGAGCTTTTTAGCCTGGGCAGTGCTCTCTTTGGTGGCCCGTCACCTCAACTTCGGCGGTGGCCACATTACGGGTCAGGGTTCTCAGCTCTTCCCGGATACGGGCGTTCTCCTGTTGGGTGGCTGAAAGCTGCTCCTGATGCCGGATCAGATCCGTTTGCTGCTGCCGGTATTGCTCTTCCGCAGCGGTTTGTTTCTGGGTCATCTGCTGCTGTGTGGCCAGAGTCTCTGACTTGGCTTCCAGGCGATCCACCTCCTGCAACGCTTCATCCCGTTCGCTCTGTGCGTCCGCCACCGAGGCGTTCCCGTACGGTGCCCATGGTGATTTTCCTGCCGTCCTGCTCCAGAGTCTCGGCCGTATTGAGGATGTCGGCTGACGCCGGTTCAGGAGCGCCAGGTATCAAGAATTTGTTCAAAGATACCTTTCTGTTTCATCAGCAAGCGGGCGATCAGTGTGGCGATCACTATCGCCACCAGAGCCGGAAATAACAGCTCCGGATTGCGGGTCATCTCCACCACCGTCACCAGCGCCGTTAGCGGACTCTGCATCACCGCCCCCAGCATGGCACTCATACCCACCATCACATGAAATCCTGCGCTGCCACTTTCCAACCACGGAATCGTATCAACAAGGCTGGTGACCAGGGCACCCCCTGCGGCGCCAATAAACATGGTGGGACCGATCAGCCCTCCAGGAACACCAAGGCCGATGCTGGTGACACTCGCAATGAATTTGCAGCCCAGAAGAATTAACAGAAAGAGTGTCGGGTGAAAATCAACCATCATCGTGGTGATGGTGTTGTATCCGGAACCCATGATGGCCGGCGCCGGGATGGCGAGAAGACCGGTGATCAGCGCTGCCAGCATCAGTCGAGCGGCTGGCGGCAGATGAATCACGCGCCTGTTGCTGACAATAATCGCCCGGCAGAACAGAGTGCCGAGCAGCCCCATGGTGATCCCGATGATAATCACCAGCGGCAGCTCGTCCACCGGATTAATGGTCAGGGGCGGCACAATGAAAGCCTGATCGGAACCGTAGATAAACTGGGTGAGGGTCGCGGCACAGGCCGAGGCCAGCAAAACCGGCAGAAAGCGGGTGACGGTATATTCAATCAGCAGCACCTCCATGGCAAATATGACCCCGGCGACCGGAGTATTAAATGTTGCCGAGATAGCCGCAGCCGAACCGCAAGCCACCAGAACGCGCAGGTTATCGTTGGGCAGATGCAGATATCTGCCCAGCATGCTGGCACTGGCCGCTCCGAGATGAACGGCAGGACCTTCCCGGCCAATAGAATGTCCGGTCGCCAGCACCAGGGCTCCGGCAAAGAACTGGTGCAGAAAACTGCCCGGATAGAACCGGCCCTGATGCCAGGTCAGACGCTCTATCACATGGACAATCCCGATCCGATGATGTTTACGGTGGCTCAATGCGCTGATGGCGATGACCAGAATCATCCCGGCCAGCGGCAGCAGCAACCGGAGCTGCCAGGGCAGGGACAGAAATACGGAATCGTTGGCACTTCCGGTAAAAAGGGTGGACAGGCGGAAAATTAACTCTCGAAACAGAACGATGATCAGTGCGGTGACGCTTCCCGAGAATAATCCCAAAAGTGCCAGTTGCGGCAGGGCATCAATGTCAGCCAGTTTGTGGCGAAAGCGTTTTAAATGGGAGGGTGAGCGCGGCATGTTTGTGGTTTCTATGGGTGTCTATGAGTTTTAGATTTCTATGGGTGTCCATAAATTTTTTCTAGATTTCTATGGGTGTCCATGAATTTTAAGTTTCTATGGGTGTCCATGAATTTTATGGGTGTC
This sequence comes from uncultured Oceanospirillales bacterium, assembly GCA_947040555.1. Taxonomy (GTDB): domain Bacteria; phylum Pseudomonadota; class Gammaproteobacteria; order Pseudomonadales; family Endozoicomonadaceae; genus Sansalvadorimonas. The sequence continues at coordinate 3,575 of CAMRBW010000116.1, forward strand.
CATGAATTTTTCTATGGGTGTCCATGAATTTTTCTATGAATTTTGTCCTGAATTTTATGGGTGTCCATGAATTTTGTGCGGATTTTATCACGGTAGGCACTAGTCTTGCTGCATTGCTCTGGGCTTGCTGCTTATAATGGCGGCCGTTAAAAACAGCGGCAGGATTGTGAGGGATCAAGTGAGAGATCATGATTAAGGTCGGTATCGTTGGTGGGACAGGATATACCGGCGTCGAGTTGCTCAGGCTGCTGGTCAGGCATGCTGGGGTTGAACTGGTGGTTATTACCTCCCGTACTGAGGTGGGAAGGCCGGTCAGTGCGCTGTTTCCCAGCTTGAGAGGTCATACTGATCTGGCATTTAGCGTTCCGGATGTGAAGGCTTTAGCGGGCTGTGATGTGGTGTTTTTTGCGACTCCTGCCGGCGTTGCCATGCGGCAGGTTCCGGAGCTGTTGGATCGGGGCGTGCGGGTGATCGATCTCTCTGCCGACTTCCGTCTCCGCAATGCCGGGGACTGGGAACATTGGTACAGGATGGAACACACTTGTCCCGCACTTTTGGATGAGGCTGTTTACGGTCTGCCGGAAGTGAATCGCACTCATATTGGTCATGCCCGGTTGGTCGCCAACCCCGGCTGCTATCCTACAGCGGTGCAATTGGGGCTGAAGCCACTGCTGGAGGCGCAGCTGATCTGTGGGGAGAGTACTATTGTGGCGGATTGTAAGTCGGGAGTCAGCGGGGCCGGGCGTGGTGCCCACGTTGGCGCTTTGCTCTGTGAAGCCGGTGACTCTATTCATGCTTATGGTGTTGAGGGGCATCGACATCAGCCGGAAATTGAGCAGGGTTTATCGCTTATTTCCGCCGGCACCATAAACCGACTGACATTTGTGCCTCACCTGTTACCGATGATTCGTGGTATTCATGCCACCCTGTACGCCCGTTTGGCCGATCCGGAGGCGATCTCTCTGCCGGAGATTCAGACGCTCTACGAAAAGGCGTACCATGATGAACATTTTGTCGATGTGATGCCTACAGGAAGCTTGCCGGAAACCCGCAGTGTCCGGGGGGCAAATCATTGTCGCATCGCGGTGCATCGTCCGGGGGGAGGTGATACAGTCGTGATCCTTTCCGTTATCGACAATCTGGTAAAAGGGGCGTCTGGTCAGGCTGTGCAGAATATGAATATTATGTTCTCCCGTCCTGAGCGGGAAGGTCTTGATCTTGTCGCTTTGCTGCCATGATTATTTACCAGATTTGTCCACGAAATAGATAGAGGCAGGCTTTGAAGGGTTGGTTCCGTAACCGTGAATCCCGGGAGAATTCCGGGGATGCGATGAGCAAACAGGCAGTGACTATCAAGCATGAACCCATGCGCTTTCATCAGCTGCGTTATCCCATAGCCTTGCTGTTTGTCTGTACGGCGGCTGTTTGTTTTTATCTCGGTGTTGGCATTTCAGGCCGTAACCTGGAGATTTTGCGTACCGAGATCACTGAGACCAAGGCGGTTAATGCCGAGCAGCTCGACGAGCTGGAAAATCTCCGCAATCAGACGGCGATGCTGGAGCGTAATGTCTGGATTAACCAGAGGGCTGCGGAAGAGATGCGTCTGGAATTTATCCGGATGCGTGAGGAGAAGAGCATCATGACCCGTGAGCTGCGCTTCTATCGCGGCATCATGGATCCGGCACGGGCGGGAGACGGCGTTGCCATTCAGACGTTTGAGCTGCTGCCGACCTCCGAGCCAGGACGCTTCCAATGGAAGCTGGTGGTGACCCAAAACTCCAGTCTTTACCCGCTCCAGCGCGGGCAGTTAAAAATCAATATTACGGGTTCTGATGGCGAGAAGCGGGTCACCTATCCGCTGGACAAGCTGTCCAAAGATATTATTAGTGCTCAGAAGCTGGGCTTTCGTTACTTCCAGAGCTTCCCAGGTAATGGCCTGTGGGGTGTGCTGGATCTACCGAAAGGCTTTGAGCCCGATGCTCTGGAGATCTCCATTCAGCTGACCAGCCCGGCCCGCAAGCAGATCAAAAAAACCGTGGAATGGTTTGTAGAAGAGTCAGAGCAGTAAGCGTGACTAACTATGGTATTGGTAATACTTGATTGTTTTAGTCGGATATGTGGATAATATCTGAACTTGCTGTAAGGTCTGGAGGTCGAATGTCAGCCGCCGAAACTTTTGTTCCGGAACCCATCATATTCAGCGATAACGCTGTTGCCAGAGTGAAGGCTCTGGCTGAGAGTGAGGGTCATGGAAATCTTATGCTTCGCGTTTATATCACGGGTGGAGGCTGTTCTGGCTTTCAGTATGGCTTTACCTTTGATAAAAATCTGGCGGAAGATGACACCGTTGTTGAGAGAGACGGTGTTAAAATGGTTGTTGACTCCATGAGCTTTCAGTATCTGGTTGGCGCGATTGTTGACTATAAAGAAGGCCTTGAGGGCTCCCGTTTTACGGTGACCAACCCTAATGCAGCATCAACCTGCGGTTGTGGTATGAGCTTTAATATTTAGCTTAATCATTTCAGTGCAGAGCTCAGGCACGTCGTTTTCCGGTTAGATGAAAGCTCCCGACCCCCTCCTCTGGATCGGGGGCTTTTTTCATAGCCCTTCCGATGCCTTGGGTTATTGCTACGGGAGTGGCAAACTATATAGGCTGGAAGATCGGAATCGTCTTCAGAGGCGTGTTGCGCCATCTTCTGATGGCCTGAAAAACCAATGAGGCGATTAAATATGGGAACGGATGACCAAAAACAGGCCGAATCAGGCTCACAGCTATCAGGTGACCTGTTAGTGGAAGACCGATCGGTTACGGTCGTGGCTGAGGTCGGGAATAGTTCCGATACGGCGCTGCCAAAACAGATTCCTCTGGCCATGGTGTCCGGGCAGCCCTTGATGAAGCTGCCGGATGACCTCTATATTCCCCCGGATGCGCTGGAGATATTTCTGGAGGCCTTCGAGGGCCCGCTGGATCTGCTGCTCTACCTGATCAAGCGCAACAATATGAATATTCTCAGTATTCAGGTGGCGCAAATTACCGTTCAGTACATGCGGTATGTGGAGTTGATGGAAGCCTCCCAGTTCGAGCTGGCGGCGGAGTATCTGGTTATGGCGGCGACGCTGGCCGAGATCAAATCCCGTATGCTGTTGCCCCGACAGGAAGTTCTGGCGGAAGAGGAGGAAGATCCTCGCGCCGAGCTGATCAGGCGCTTGCAAGAATATGAGCGCTTCAAGAAAGCGGCGGAAGATCTGGACGCCATCCCCCGGTTAGGCCGCAATATTCACAAGGTGAAGATCGAGCCGCCCCCCCTGACCCGCAATGCTGTGCATCCCGATGTGGATCTGCGGGAGGTGTTGCTGGCGCTCGGTGAAGTGATCAAACGTGCCGAGATGTTCGAGCAGCACCATATCCAGGCTGAAGCCCTGTCGACCAGAGAGCGGATGGCACAGATTCTGGATAGATTGCGTGGCGATACCTTTGTTCCGTTCGTCACGCTGTTTACTTTGGAGGAGGGACGTCTGGGTGTCGTCGTCACCTTCCTGGCCGTTATGGAGCTGGTTAAGGAGTCGCTGGTAGAGCTGGTCCAGACCGAGGCCTATGGTCCCATTCATGTAAAGGCACGTGCAGAATGAGCGATGAGATAGAGCAGGTTGAACAAGAGAGCGGCGAACAGAGACTGGTCATGGATGTCACGACGGATGAATCCATGGAAGAGTCGATGGGTGAGTCGATGGGTGAGTCGATGGAAGAGTCGATGGGTGGGTCGATGGAAGAGCTGATCGAGGAAGCGGTCGAAGAAGGCATTACCGTTTTTGGTGAAGCTCCGGTCATACCGGTGATTGAGGCCGCGCTGATGGCCTCGGGCAAGGCGATGACGCTGGAGCAGCTGGCGACCCTGTTCGATGAAGATTACCGTCCGGACAAGCCCGCTCTCAAACAGGCGATGATCGACCTGGCCGAGATGTGCGAAGGTCGTGGCTTTGAATTAAAAGAGGTGGCCAGCGGCTGGCGGTTCCAGGTACGGAAAGAATTGGCGCCGTGGGTGGGTCGTCTATGGGATGAGAAGCCCCAGCGTTACACGCGGGCGCTGTTGGAAACTCTGGCGCTTGTCGCCTATCGCCAACCGATTACCCGTGGTGAGATAGAAGACATTCGTGGTGTAAGCGTTAGTACCAATATTATGCGTACTCTGCAGGAACGGGAGTGGGTGCGAGTGGTTGGTCATCGGGATGTGCCCGGTCGTCCGGCCATGTATGCGACCACGCGACAGTTTCTGGACTACTTTAACCTGCGCAATCTTGATGAATTGCCACCGCTGTCCGAACTGCGTGATCTCGATGCTATGGCGAAGCAGCTGGAGTCCGGACTATCTACTAAGGCTGATGGTCAGGAAAACCTGGCGCTGGACGACAACGGTGAACCTTTGGGTGCTGTTGCCGGTGAGATTGATGCTGCTGAGCTGGTCTCCATTGAAGAGGCTCAGGCATTCCATGAGGAGGGTAACCAGAATATTGAGAAACTGTTTGCCGAACTCGACGGGATGGAAGGTGAGCTGACACTGACGTACAAGGATTACAATCCGCAGGAAGAATCTGTGCCGCAAGAGTCCGAACCGGCTAAAAAGCGCAAGACCAAAGCGGCGAAAAAGGCAAAAAGCAACGAAGACGAGTCTGAACAAAAGCCTGAGACTATCGGAGATGTCGCTGCTTTTGAGAAGATAGTTGCGGAGAGTTCGGATATTGGTGAAGCCCAAGTTATTGATAACCTAGCTGATGATGTAGATGTAGAAAACGTCGTCGATGATGATGATGAAGACTTTGAGCTGTACAAACCGACAGTTATCATCCCGGACGAAGAGGATGAAGACGATCGGCAGGATAGTATCTCCTCCATCATGGATGAGATCGGCTCAAAGCGTTCCGACGATGATGAGATAGACTAATCCGCCTGCCCTCCCCCCAATCCCTGCGGGTGAGTGTTAAGCTCGCCCGTAAGCGGGTTCAGGTACAGACCATGATCCGCTTTTCACCGTTTGGGAAAACCGTGAATTTCAAGAGAAAAATGTAGTATGAGCAATATTAAACCTCGTGTAGCCCGTGCAGACCGTGCAGCTTCAGTAGTCCCGGTAGCCGCCGCTGTAGAGAGTGCTGACGAACACATTGAACAGTCAGACCAGAGTGGTGAGCGTTTACAGAAAATTCTGGCGCGCCAGGGTCTTGGCTCACGTCGTCAGATCGAAGCATGGATTGCCGAAGGCCGTATCGAGGTCAATGGGGAAAAGGCGACACTGGGTGCCCGTATTGATCCAGAAGACAACGTCACCCTTGATGGTCGCGCTGTTCACCTGAACACGGAAAAAGTAACCCGTCGTGTCATCGCTTATAACAAGCCGGAAGGCGAGGTCTGCACCCGGGTTGATCCGGAAGGCCGGCCAACAGTTTTCAGCCATCTGCCAAGAATTGCCAGCGAGCGCTGGATTGCTATCGGTCGTCTGGATATCAACACCTCAGGTCTGTTGTTGTTCACCAATGATGGTGAGCTGGCCAACCGTCTGATGCACCCTTCCTATCAGGTCGAGCGCGAATACGCTGTGCGTGTTTTCGGTGAAGTGACCGAGCAGAAGGTGAAGAACCTGTTTGATGGTGTTGAGCTGGAAGATGGTATGGCGCGTTTTACCGATATCGTTGATACCGCCAACGAAGGCATCAACCGTTGGTTCCACGTCTGTATCCAGGAAGGACGTAACCGTGAGGTGCGTCGGCTGTGGGAATCTCAGGAGCTGACTGTTAGTCGTCTGAAGCGCGTTCGTTACGGCAGCACCATTATTCCTGATCATTTGCGTCAGGGCCGCTGGGTCGAGCTGGAACAGGATGGTGTTGATGCATTGGCAGAAATGGTGAACTTGCCTCGGGTGAAAGCCGGTCCGCGCACAGTGGCAGATAAGCAGCGTACCTTGCGTCAGCAGCGCAAGCGTCCACAGCTTAGAACCGGCAAGCCGAGTGGACAGCGTCGTGAAGAGCGTCGTGAAGAGCAGCGTCCAGCGGGTCGTCGTGAAGAGCAGCGTCCAGCGGGTCGTCGTGAAGAGCATCGTCCAGCAGGTCGTCGTGAAGAGCA
>CAMRBW010000117.1 GCA_947040555.1 uncultured Oceanospirillales bacterium
AGGCAGTAACGATTCGGCCGGGTCGTCAGGCGATAGGTTAAAAGCATCAAACAAAACACTCGATGATGATAAAGAAGTCTCTTTCCCGGAAATCTCGAAAAGGAGAAGAAATGAGGAGGTTCAGCACCTAATTATTGAGCCCTTGTCTCCAGAGCTTCGTGAGTCAGCGGTAGAAGGCAAGATACTCAAGTCTGTGTCAGTCAAGTTACACAAGATGAGGTCAACCAAGGAGCCAACCAAGACAGGCGGCAATGATTCAACAAATGAGTCAGGGTCGTCAAGCAGTAAGGTGATAGAGTGTGAGGCAAAAGCGCCTAGGCGTACTAGACCATCTAATCCCGTCCTACGTACGCGTAGTAGGCAATCGGAGGGGGAATATTCCCTTGGCTCCGTAGGCCAGACTGCAGGAAGAGGGGGAAAGTAAAAACGGGCACCATTGACATTTTTGACGTTACTGTGCTTGGGATTGAACATGGGAGAAGCCCTTTCAGCCTTCATAACAAGGCCCGGTTTGCAGTAGGGTGATTTCTCTAGTGGGTCGCCTTTGACACTGATTGTAATGGCTGTGCATTATGCTCGCGTTTTTTCCTCAAGAAAAAGGATTATACGGCGTGAAGTTAATGCTGATTTCCGATATTCATGGCAGCCCGTCCGCTCTGGCAAAGGCACTGGTACAGGCAGACACCCATAAAGCAGATCGCATTTTGGTACTCGGTGATCTGCTCAATCATGGCCCCCGTAACGCGCTGCCGAATGATTACAGCCCTCAACGGGTGGCGGAACTTCTGAATGAAAACCGTGCGCGTATCACCTGCGTGCGCGGTAACTGTGACAGTGAAGTGGACCAGATGCTGATGGATGCACCGATTTTAGGTGACTATGTTCAGGTGCTGGTGGATGGACGACAACTGTTTCTCACCCACGGTCACCTCTGGCATCCCGAAAAACTCCCGGCCTTGAATGCCGGTGATCTCTTCTGCTTCGGCCATACCCATATTCCAATGATTGAGCACCGTGATGGCGTCACCCTGTTCAACCCTGGCTCGGTGACAATTCCGAAGGGGGGGTATCAGGCATCTGTCGGCTGGTATGAAGGGGATAAGTTGTGGATAACTGACCTGCAGGGAGTGTGCTTTATGGCGGGGGCGGTGATTTAAAGATTTTTTTTTGGGCTTTGTGTTCTTTGTTCGACAATACTTGGAGATACAAACAACACACAGGATTATCAATAGAATGGACATGGAAATGAGCATGGAGCTGCTCAATCACGATTTTGTTGTGATCTTGACGGCCATATTGCAAATTCTGGCCTCGCTTTTCGTCTTTATTGTGGGGATTTGTGTGCTTGGGGTCATCGTTATGTATGTCACCGACAAGCACCAGACCCGTCATACTATTCGCCGGAACTATCCGGTAATTGGTCGCTTCCGGTATTTTTTCGAACATATTGGGGAGTTTTTTCGCCAGTACTTTTTTGCGGGAGATCGTGAAGAGATGCCCTTCAACAGGGCTCAACGGGCCTGGGTATATCGTGCTGCGAAAAATGTCGACCGGACCGTTGCCTTTGGTTCCAGCAAACAGATTCGGGAACAAGGCTCCATTCTTTTTCTTAACTGCCCTTATCCGACACTTGCGGAAGACGCCAAAGAGATCAACCGTGTGCTGATCGGCCCTCACTGTGACAAGCCCTATCGTCCCGGTTCACTGTTCAATATTTCAGCCATGAGTTTTGGCGCGTTGTCCGTGCCGGCGGTACGCGCACTTTCTCAGGGTGCCAGGATGGCGGGTTGCTGGTACAACACCGGAGAGGGGGGGTTATCTTCCTATCATCTTGAAGGTGGCTGCGATGTGGTCTTTCAGATTGGCACGGCCAAATATGGCGTGCGCAATGCAGAAGGACAGCTCGACGATGGTCAGCTCAGGAAAGTGGCCGCCCATGAGCAGGTACGCATGTTTGAAATCAAGCTTAGTCAGGGCGCAAAACCCGGCAAGGGTGGCATACTGCCAGCGGAAAAGGTCACGGAAGAGATCGCCAAAATCCGTCTTATTCCCGCCGGCGAGGATTCGATCAGCCCCAATCGTCATCGGGAGATCAACTCACCAGGTGATCTGTTGGATATGATCAACCGGATTCGCACCGTCACTGGCAAGCCGGTGGGGATCAAATTCGTGCTGGGGGCCAGAGAGTGGCTCAGGGATCTGTGTCTGGAAATTCACCATCGCGGCATTGAGTCCGCCCCGGACTTTATGACCATTGATAGTTGTGATGGCGGTACGGGTGCAGCTCCCATGGCACTTATGGACGACGTTGGCCTCCCTTTGAAAGAGAGCCTGCCCTATGTGGATAATCTGCTGGTTGAGATGGGGTTGCGGGAGCGGATTAAAATTATCTGCTCGGGTAAGCTGATCAACCCTTCGGATATGGCATGGGCTCTGTGTATGGGGGCAGACTTTGGTGTTTCTGCCAGAGGGTTCATGCTCTCTCTGGGCTGTATTCAGGCGCTGCAGTGCAACAAGAATACCTGTCCGACCGGTATCACCACCCATCACAAAAAATTGCAGCGGGGGCTGGTTCCTAAAGACAAGGCCGTCAGGGTTGCCAATTATCACGGTAACCTCGTCCATGATATTGAACTGATCGCCCACGCCTGCGGTGTCAAGGAGCCAAGAGAGTTACGACGCAAACATGCTCAACAGGTTATGGAGAATGGTCGTTCGCTGCCGCTGGATCAGCTCTACCCTTATCCAGAACAGGCAGACTGACGGGTATAGGCCATACTACCGGACGGTTCTGCATCTTCAAAAAATCGTTCAGACGGGTGCCGGTATGATCGTAAAACAACGGGTTTTATCTGTGTGCGGGAGATGAATGCTGGTCTGCAAGCCGTTGCTCCTTGGGGCTTTATTTGTCTTATCTCCTGTTGTCTGTGCCGGTGTGGAGAGTTCTTCATTCGCGCCGGCTTTGAGCGCCAACATAACGATGTTCCCTTCCACTGTGTTTCACATGCCCCCTGAGGCACAGGTTGTTAACCCTGACGACGTACACAAGCGTGCCACTGATTTCGGCTACGGTCTGGAAAGGGTCTTGAACCGACGATGGGATCTGCAAAATTCTCAAGATGATGCAAACTTCATCCGTTTCATGCGCGAAAATGAGCAGACGAAAAGCAAGTTTGCCAAAAGACACCACAAAAAAAAGAGAAATTCACGTCAAAAACAGAAAAAATCACACTACAAAGCGACTGCAGATATTCATTTGCGCAACAAACGACACCAGCACACCAAGGTTGGCACGGCTGTTGAGGCTAACTCGCTTTCGCCCCTGATTCAATCAATCCGCACACTCTCCCTGTCGGAAAACCATTCCCATATAGCTATCGACAGGGAAGATAACCTGATACTGGCCAGCGGCAATAAAGCCCTGCTCTATCCCATCAAGGGACATCCTTCCGATAGTGCTCCCGCTCAGCCACAGCCACAGATGATGACACCACCCCTGGCCCCTGATTCTGTCCTGTGCCCGGGTCCGGCCAACGCTTTGGTAGAATCCGGACGGGTTTCCGCTCTGAATGTGCGCCAACAGGGGCAGCTTGTGCGGCAGGTGACCAGGCTCGCCCTCAAGGAGACAGCCCCACCGACGGCACCGGTTCCTGAAAGTCAACTACGCCTCTCGACGAACTGTGTTAACACGCCGGGTACTGTCAACGGCCGACTTGAAGTGAGACATAAAGGGATATGGGGAACCGTCTGTGATGATGATTTTACAATTGATGCAGCCAAAGTGGCCTGCAGGGAGCTGGGGTACACAGGCTCTGTCAGGTTTGAGTCTCTGCTCTGTCCCGGCACAGGTGTCATAATGCTGGACGATGTGAGGTGTTCCGGCCATGAGATGAGACTGGAGGAGTGCGCACACAACCCACACCATGACAACGATTGCGATCACAATGAAGATGTCACGCTGTTCTGTCAGGCACCCGCCACCCGGTTGTACGAAGCAAACTGCGCCACAAAAGCGGGAAAGGTGACGGGGCTTCTTGAGCTGCAAAGTCCTGCTGACGTGTGGGGGACTGTTTGTGCGGTGGGTTTTGACCAAAATGCGGCTCAGGTCGCCTGTCGGGGACTCGGTTATGCGGCTGCAGGGGCTGAATTACTGCCAGAGTGCCTGCAGGAGCGCGCACGGCCTGTAGCCCTGAGCGATATCCGGTGTGCCGGCGACGAAATGTCACTCTTCGCCTGTGAAAGCAGCCGCAACACCAGCGGCTGCCCCCAGGGATCCCATGTTCATCTGGCCTGTACACCTCAGCCCCTGGGCCAGCCCGCTCTTCCAATACGTCTCATTGCCAGCCAATGCTTTGATGAACAGCCCGGTTTTTCCGATGGGCGGTTGGAGGTTCGCTCATGGTACGATATCTGGGGAACCGTTTGTGATGATCACTTTGATGCGCCTGACGCCAACGTAGCCTGTCGCCAGTTAGGGTTATCTGATGAGGAGGCCAGATTCAAAAGCACAGACTGTCAGGGAGGCGCTGATAATGAAAAAATCCGACTGAATGAGCTTCAGTGCCGGGGGCAGGAGACATCCCTTCTGGATTGCCCTTCCGCTCCCTATGTGCAGAATGACTGTACACACAGTGAGGACATTCATCTTCAGTGCCGACAGCCGTCCTCGACGCTGGCTCCGGGGTGTGGTGGTGCCGGCACAGAGACCATTCTGGTGCAACCCGAGGGCTTCTTTCTCCACAACTGGAAAACAGGCGAGACGAAAAAAATTCAGGATAATCCTCTGGCCTATAAAGAGGGGCACTGGGGCGCTTTCGATACCCGCTCCCTGTTGTTTTCCAATGGTACGTCTGTTGAACTCTGGCGTCGGGATGTCACCGACGGCCGGCTCTCCCCAGTCGCCAATGTTTTATCCGAGGGTTTGATTGCTCTGGCCATTCAACCAAACAGTACAACAGCCTATGGGCTGAGCAATGACAAAATACCAGAGTTTGTTCGGATCACGGTTAATGACGACAGTAATAGTTTAACCTCATCCCGATTGGGCTCAGTCAATATAAGCGAACCCAAATTTCTTGTGGTTTCTGAGAATGGTTTGATCGCCGTCAGCAATGGCCACGAGGTCAGTCTCTGGAGAGCCCGAACCCACAGTCCGCAGACTCCGGGATTATTCCCGACCCCAACAACGGGGGCTGAAAGTAGCAGCAGGCAACCCGGAGAGACATCCTCAAGATCAGCGTATCAGGCGGCCATGACGGTTGCAGGGGTTGTTATCGTCACTGCCGTAGGTACAGCGAGTGTGCTCTGTCTGGTCAAAATCACAAGGACAGACCAACCCTCTGCCCGACCTGATGAAGAATGTGCGGAACCGGATGGTAGAACCGAGGCGAGAGCTGAACGGGAGACCATGCTGTAGAGAACCATCGCCGGCATAAGAAAGGCGATGGGCATGCCGCCAGTGCACGAACAGTGTTGTCTGAAATCATCTTGCGCAGCTGCCGGGGAGAGCCCCGAGGTGCCATGTTGAATTTGATTATTGGCCATTCGGTTACTAACCTTTCTACGTTTGTCCCATCCAGATACATACGACCACCAACACGGTGGGCGTTCTGCCATCAGCGTGTGGAGTTCTTTTCGCCAATGCCCTTATCTGCAAGGTTCTGGCACAACCTTAACCCCCCCGTTTTTATCGGCTCTGCCACTTTGATCCTCGCGCTTGTCGGTTACACCAGCCTCTTCCCTGAGCGGTCGGCACAACAGTTTATGGCCGTTCAGTACAGTATCATGACCAATGCCAGCTGGTTCTACGTCATGACGGTGGCGATGATTTTGACCGGTGTCGTTTATATAGGCCTGTCCCGCTACGGAGATATCAAGCTCGGGCCCGACCATTCGGAACCGGACTTCAGCTTCTCCTCCTGGTTCGCCATGCTGTTCTCGGCGGGGATGGGCATCGGCCTTATGTTCTTTGGGGTTGGTGAACCGGTCATGCACTTTCTGGCACCGCCGGTCGGAGAGCCCGGCACCGTTGCCGCCGCGAAAGAGGCCATGGACATTACCTTCTTCCACTGGGGTTTTCACGCCTGGGCCATTTATGCCATTGTCGCCCTGATCCTCGCTTTTTTCGGCTACCGCCATAACCTGCCGCTGACGCTCCGTTCCGCACTCTACCCACTGATCGGTGATCGCATCCATGGCAATATTGGTCACATGATCGATATTTTCGCCATCCTCTGCACCACGTTTGGTGTGGCGACCGCATTGGGATATGGTGTCTTGCAGGTCAATTCCGGGCTGAACTATCTATTCGATATTGCCGTCAGTACCCAGACCCAGATCGTGCTGATTATTGCAATTACCGCCCTGGCCACCCTTTCGGTCGCTTCGGGGCTGGACAAAGGTATACGCCGGCTTTCAGAACTCAACCTGCTGCTGGCCGTTTTGCTGATGATGCTGGTTGTTATCCTGGGGCCGACCACGCTGTTGCTGAAGATGTCTGTCCAGAACCTCGGCAGCTATCTCTCCGATCTTGTTAACAAGACCTTTAACCTCTACGCCTATGAACCGACCGACTGGATGGGGGGCTGGACCCTGCTCTACTGGTCCTGGTGGCTGTCCTGGTCGCCTTTTGTCGGTATGTTTATTGCCAGAATCTCCCGGGGCAGAACGATTCGGGAGTTTATCTGTGGCGTACTGTTTGTACCGTCGGGGATGACCTTCCTGTGGATGACGATTTTCGGCAACACCTCTATTGATCTGATCATGCACAAGGGGGCCACTGAGCTTGGTGACATTGTCCAGACCGATGTTTCTCTGGCCCTGTTCAAGTTTTTGGAGTATTTCCCCTTTTCCAACTTTCTGTCCGGGATTGCCACTGTTATGGTGGTGGTTTTCTTTGTCACCTCTTCCGATTCCAGCGCTATGGTGCTTGATATCCTCTCCTCGAAACAAAATCAGGGCAAGGGGAAGATTCCGGTCTGGCAACGGGTATTCTGGTCGTTCGCCATCGGTCTGGTGGCGCTGGTGCTGCTGCTGGCCGGTGGTCTGCAGGCGTTGCAGGCCGCAACCATGGCCACGGCCCTGCCCTTTGCCGTCGTACTGCTGATCTCCAGTTATGGTCTGCTCAAGGCCCTGGCCATCGATGCGGCCAAAAGAGAGAGTCTGGCACAGACCACTCTGGCTCCCGGTGCCCATGCCAATCTTCCCTGGGAGTTACGGCTGCGTAATGTGATTCACTTTCCGGAACGGGAGAGCGTCCACCTTTTTATGGAAAACACAGTACTGCCCGCCATGCTCGCAGTCGCCCAGGAGCTGGAAAAACAGGGTGCTGAAGCAAGTATCGACTCTGAAAACCCCAAAAGACCGGCGCTGATTGTGCACCATGGTGACGAACAGAACTTCTTTTACCGGGTAAGATCCAGAGCCTATCTGCAACCCAGCTTTGTTGTCGACGATGAGGATGAGGAAGAGAGTCAGTACTACCGCGCCGAAGTGTTCCTGAGCGAGGGCGGACAGGATTACGACATTATGGGCTGGAACAAAGATCAGGTGATCGGTGACATCATCGAACAGTACGAAAAGCATATGTACTTTTTGCATATGGTACGAGAATAGTCACCGGTTCTGGCTCTTTTTAGCGTGCAAATGAGAATCCAGCTTAATCCAGCGCTATGGGTAGAGCCAGAGAGCTTCTGTGTATGATTTGGCATTAATAGTCAGGTTTTACTGCACAGATAATTGGAAGCCCTGCACGGCGAATCTGCCCGGGGATAAGCATGTCGTCAGCAAGAGACTGACTCAAAGGATAGAGAGGCAGAATCTGACATTGAGAACATGACTCAAACGCCTTGTCTGAAAGATAATCGGGTTGTTGTTGGGTGCAATTAAAAGTGTTATAGACGAGGTGGAAATTTCAATTTTCAAAGCTTTTCCCTCGCATAAATGGTAAGTGCTCATATTTATCTGGCAAATGTGATATTACCTCCTCTACAGCCCAGTAAAACCGCTGATGAAAATATTGGAAACGCCGTTTTGCCAGTAAAATATGAGCAGTTACCATAAATGCTCAGTACAAAAATTCGAAAGACCTTAAAATATCTTCATTGCTCGCACTTTTGATTTTATCTTTTCTTTTTGGTTACGAATCGCATGAGCTAACTCATTATTTTTAGACGCTTTAGTGATAATTATTACTAAATAGTTGTTTATATTTATATTTATAGTGTTACTGCTTTCAAATTTCGAAAGCGAAGTGATAAGTTTAATTATGTCATTCTCATTCCAAAGGTGTAGATCATCCCTGCCAGCGATATATGTGATAATTTTACTGCAAATAAGTTTACTTTCTTCCATCCTCGTATGCCCGCGGCCACTGCACCCTGAACCAGAAAATGTTAGATTACTATCGTCTAAGGGCGGGCTATGAATTATGATTTCAAGGGATGAAACGATCATAGATAGGTTGTGTGGCTTCCAAGATGAAAAATCTTTCGTGTTTAGTTTCATGATAATTTTTTGTATGAGCTTCTCTCTATTCTCAAACTGGTTGTTGCTGAGACCCTTCAGCAACAACGTCAGCAGGGTTTCAGTCCAGCTGGATTTATGAAAGTCCTCATTGAGGATCAGCTTCTCCGCCAGTCTCTCCAGTATTACGTCTGGCATACCATCACCATTACTCTTTTTGAGTTTACTGAAGCTGATAATTGTGTTGGTAAAATCACTTGCTGACATTTCCAGCTCATTCCCACTAGAATTTAGTAAGTCACATAATCTGCCAGCAAGTTCTCTCAATGGCAGCTGACATCCAAGCGTATAGTTCTTACCAAACCCATCAGTAGCCAGAAGAACTGCGGGTAGAAGCCAATGCTGTTTATTCTCTGTTTGCTGTAAATCATGGTATATATAATGCCATTTTATTAATAATATAATTTATTATATGGTTATTCGTTAAGTCATATTTATTTCTGGAAAAACTGACGGTAAACTTAGCCAGCGCCAGAGGGTTCAACTGGTCGAGTCTGCGTTCTACGCATGTTGCAATGGTGGGTATTATAGTAGTGCTCTTAATGTTTTCTAATCTAGTTATGGAAAAGGTAAGGTGTGTCAGACTCTCATGATCACACTCTTCCACCTTTACTGCGTCCAATGCCGTTGTCACTTTCTGCAAAGCAGCTTCCTTCAACGCTTTGCTATCAGCGTGGGTAGACAAATGTACAACTTTTGCGAGAACGTTACCGTTCAAAGTGGATAGAAATGATGTTTACATTGTTGTAATATAATTAACAAGTTTGTTTATGTTACTAATTAGCGGTCCATTTTGATGGAGCCGACGTTTACGTTTACTTTTACTAGTGACGACTCTGTTGTATAGAAACGATATCTCAGCGAGAAATTCTTCTACGCTAATAAACGGTTGTAATTTAATATTTCCTGTTGCAGAGCCCCGTGGTGGTGAGTATTCGGAGGAAGAATCAAATGGCAGAGTACTTGTATGGCCATTATTGTGGCCTGAGTCATAATCATGCAAAAAAGTGCTGCGAGCAGTACATTCGTTCACTGCCGAACCCCCATAAGCAACATGTTGCGTCTGAGGTGCATAAGTTCCTTGCGTCGGAGGTGCAGG
>CAMRBW010000118.1 GCA_947040555.1 uncultured Oceanospirillales bacterium
TGTGGATGTCCTGGATTCTGCTGTCCTGGATTCTGGTTGAATTGTATGGATGTCCTCTTCCCCACTTTCCCTTTTTCCTGTCTCAAGGAGCCGTTTGACGGCTCCCTTTTATCTCTATCTTCCGCTGGTGTTGGATTCAATACGGCCCATTCGACGTTCTACCCACAGATGCGTGCCACCAATCACTGCCGCCGGCATAATGACCAGATTAACCAGCGGTACCAGTGTTAGTAACGAGACCAGTCCGCCAAACATGGCTGTCTGCGACCAGGGTCTGGCCAGATGGGTTTTCATATCACGGAAATTGACCAGTTCATTATCCGCCGCGTAGTCACAGTATTGAATACCCAGCATCCAGGCAGAAAACAGCACCCAAAGTAGGGGGGTTATAAGGTTGATCACGGGGATAAAGGATAACAGAAGCAATCCGAGTACCCGCGGCAGGTAGTAACCTAACCGCTGCAATTCCCGGGCAAAGGTGCGGGGAATCAATCGAACGAGCCCCTGCCAGCCTGTGTCCGGTACGCAGCCAGGATCAAGCTCCTGCTGGATTCTTTCGGCCAGAAAACCGTTGAATGGGGCCGCAATCAGGTTGGCGAGCAGGGTGAAGGTGAAGAAGGTTCCGACCAGCAGGGTGATAGCAAACAAAGGCCAGATCAGGAAAGAGAGAAAATTTAGCCACTCTGGCAGCCAGGCCATCAGTTTGGTCATCAGGTCGGAAAATTGCTCAATAGCCAACCAGATAACAAGCCCGAAGACCAGAATGTTGATCAGGATCGGCATGATCACAAAAGAGCGGATGTCTGCATCTGGCAGGCGACGCAGTCCCCTCAGTAGATAGTTTATTCCTTGCTGGGTAGTCTGAATAGAATCTCTCATGGCGTTCCGGATATGTGGTTTTTCAGGCGTGACGATCGATTAACTGAGTGAATGAAAGAGATAACGAATCATCACTGGTTCATACAGGGTGAGCTGGTTATTATGTCGAATAATGTCTGCTAATTATATCCGCGAACGATATAGAGCGGAAATCCGGTCTGGCAACCGGCCTTGCATGGTTGAGCCGAAATGATGAGGAACTGAGAATGAGTGACATCCGCCACATAAAATTATTGATTCTTGGCTCCGGCCCCGCGGGGTACACGGCTGCGGTATACGCGGCGCGAGCTAATCTGAATCCGGTGTTGATTACCGGTATGCAGCCGGGTGGTCAGCTGACCACGACTACGGACGTCGACAACTGGCCCGGTGATGTGGAAGGTCTGCAGGGGCCGGATCTGATGGTGCGGATGCAGGCCCACGCCGAGCGTTTTGATACCGAGATTATCTTTGATCATATTAACAAAGCGGATCTGCAACAGCGTCCGTTTCGCCTTGAGGGTGATAGCGGTGTTTATACCTGTGATGCCTTGATTATCTGCACCGGTGCCAGCGCCCGTTATCTGGGGCTGGAGAGTGAAGAGGCGTTTATGGGTAAGGGCGTTTCCGCCTGTGCGACCTGTGATGGTTTCTTCTATCGCAAGAAGGCTGTCGCTGTTATTGGTGGTGGTAATACGGCCGTTGAAGAGGCGCTCTACCTGTCCAATCTTGCCGACACTGTTACGCTGGTTCACCGCCGTGATACTTTCCGCGCCGAGAAAATCCTCCAGAACAAGCTGATGGAAAAAGTTGAAAACGGCAATATCCGCCTTGAACTCAACGCTACTTTGGATGAAGTTCTTGGGGATGAGGCCGGTGTCACCGGTCTGCGGATTAAGAGCACCACAGATGACTCTGCCAAAGAGATCGATGTACACGGGGTATTTATCGCTATTGGTCACACACCGAATACCGGCCTGTTTGAAGGTCAACTGGATATGAAAGATGGCTACCTGAAAGTAAAAGGTGGTTCAGAGGGGAATGCCACACAAACTTCCCTCGAAGGTGTCTTTGCGGCCGGTGATGTGATGGATCACGTCTATCGTCAGGCCATTACTTCCGCAGGAACCGGCTGTATGGCGGCGCTGGATGCGGAGAAGTATCTGGATTTTCTGGAGTGATCCAGCTGTTCACATTATGACTATGTTGTCGAAGCGGGCGTACCTTTAGCGTGCCGCTTCGGCGGTGAGGCGATGTAGATAAAATCAAAAATTTTCAATGTTGCCAAAGGGTAGTCGCCGGGTTCATTTTTGAGATAACCTGGATCCTGTAGTTTTAATGGTTCTTCCTTGCTCCCTGGCGGCGCAAGCAGTACGTGATTCGCTCTAAGGTTTTCATCGACCTTGTATCTCTCTGAGTAGGCCGATACAAGGCATACCTTGCCTTGTTGGTGTGCCTGATTTATCAGCTTACGGTATTGTAAAAATGCACGTTTGGCTTTGCGCGCAACGTTTGCCGATGGAGCCAGTAGTTGATGGCGATCACAATAGTTAAGCAAATGGTCGCAGAGACAGGCTCGAGCCCCGGCCGCCTCTAAGCAGGACAGGAAAGTTTTGCGATCAACAAGCGCCAGCCCCTGTTTTTTGCACTGTCGCCACTTTTTCGTGAAGGTCTCTTTAGGTTTTTGGAAGATGCTGGAACAGCTCCTTTTCATGCGAGGATCGTATCCGATAACGCGATGCAGTTCCTGGGCTTTTGCCCGACCGTCCAGAACCTTTATGAGCCTGACGATTGGTTTGGTTTTTATTCCAAAAGGTGGGAATTGCTCTGGAAGTTTAAGCTCGTGCATAGCTTCCTTACATCCTGATAGAGCCATTATTGCATCTTTAGGGTGTACGCCATCGATATGAAGATAGTCAGGTGCCGGTAGCTTTAATTCGTTATCGAGCCGGAATTGCCTGAAGACAAAAGCCTTTTTAAATAACTTCACCCAGTCGGCTACCTGATTATCGGGTATCGGGTCTTTGGGGCTCGATACCGGGCACATAATGGAGTGCGTACAGACAGTTTTGTGCATCGTGTATGTTCGGGGGACGCCTGGCTGATCATACAACAGCTGACCGGTTCGGCAGCTGTTGTGGCAATGTAAAGAAGGGTTGATCAGGCAGAGGCATCTTTGTCTGGTTCTTTGCGTTTGTCGTTGATGCTGAAGTTTTCGGACAGTGTTCCCTCGGTGTCACCCTCCTTGGGGGCGTAATCCTTGGGCTGTTCTGCCAGCGCCGGGGTTGCGGGAGGCGTGCGACTGATAGCCTGAGAGCTGAGCAGGGCATCATTGAGCCGGCTCCGGGTCAGTTCATCGGCACAAAGCTCACCCGCGCTGGTGGCCAGATGCTCATGGACATCCCTGTAGGTTTCGGTCAGGTGATTGACCAGGTGGGCGGTGGTGCTGAAATGGTCGGCCACTTTATTCTGATAGTTCTTTAGCTCGGCTTCCAGCTCAGCGATGCGCGCTCTGCTGTTTTTTTCCGAGTGCCCATCGGCCAGCAGGTGATACAACACGACACCCATGACCAGACCGGTCAGGAAGGCCACTCCACCAACAGTCCAGAGCAGGTTTGATATCTCCACAATCCAGCCTCTGTTGCTATATAGTCGTTACTGAAAATATTAAGTTATAACCTTTTGCGTTAGCTGTATAGGGGGGCCGGTTACCACGTGTTGTCGATACGCGTTACTGATTTGAAAAATAAATGTGCATTCTGGGCTATTGATGCTTTGTTATAACTAGAGTGCGACCGAAGTTCGGGGTAAAGTTGCGTTCCCCGGAACACTGCTTGATCGAAAAGAACAGTATGACACCCATTGAGCATTATCAGCAGGACTTGAAACAGAAAGGCTTCCTTTACGATGTCGCCCAGGAAGCTGCCGCCCATCATCTACAGCGCCTTTATGATGATCTGCTTGTTACTAGTTGCAAAACAAAAAGATTGAAAGAGATGCTCTGTTTTTGGAGCACACCGCGCCAACCCAGCAAAGGGATTTTTTTCTGGGGGGGCGTTGGCCGGGGGAAAACCTGGCTGGTGGACACCTTCTACGACAGCCTCCCTTTTGAAGACAAAATGCGGACCCATTTCCACCGTTTCATGAGGTGGGTGCATGAGGAGTTAGACGCGCTAAAAGGGCAGAAAGATCCGTTGGTCATAGTGGCGCGGCATCTGGCCAGGGATGTAAGAATCATCTGCTTTGATGAATTTTTTGTCTCGGATATTGCCGATGCCATGATTTTGGCCGGACTGCTGGATGAGTTGTTTAAAAACGGGGTTACGCTGGTGGCAACCAGTAATGTTGCTCCCGATGATCTGTATAAGGATGGTCTGCAGCGGGACAAATTCCTGCCGGCAATAGCGCTTTTGAAGCAGCATCTCGATGTGCTGAACATCGATAGTGGTGTTGATTACCGGTTGCGGTTACTCGAACAGGCCCGGTTCTATCACTTTCCGCAGGGATACAGGGCAACAGCCGCCATGGAGAGTAACTTCATGGGGCTGATATCGGATAATTTACATATTCGGGAGCACTTTTCGCTGGTGGTGGAGAGACGCCCGATTCCCTGTCTCAAGGCCTGTGATGGGGTGATCTGGTTTTCCTTCGAGGCGTTGTGTAATGGCCCCCGCAGTCAGAACGATTACATTGAGCTGGCTAAAGAGTTTCATACCGTATTGATCTCAGGCGTTCCGCGGATGAGGCGGGAAACAGACGATCAGGTGCGTCGCTTCATCATGCTGGTGGATGAATTTTATGACCGGAGCGTTAAGCTGATTATGTCTGGGGAGGCGTCCTTGCCTGAACTTTATACCGATGGGGCGCTGACATTTGAGTTCCAGCGAACGTTAAGTCGCCTGCAGGAGATGCAATCCCTGGAATATCTTGGCAGGGAACACAAACCCTGACGTTAGCGGGCATGGCAGGGCAGCAGAGGACAGCCTTATGAAGGGTGATGACAAGACGAAGTGCAGTGAAAGCTTGCCATCCCTGGATCTGGACGATACGGAATTTACCAGTCTGACCAGGGTTTTCAAAGTGCTTGGGGATGAAGGCCGGTTACGTATTGTGCTGGCCTGTATGCAGGAGCCCCGTGCGGTCTGTTGTCTTTCCGAGTTGGCTGGGCTGTCCCAATCCCTGACCAGTCATCACCTGCGCGCCCTCAGGGAGGCGCACATTCTCAGGGCCACCCGCAATGGGCGGCAGATGTTCTACGAGCTTGATGATGATCATATTCGCCATGTGCTGCAGGATCTGATTGTGCATGTGCGTGAGGAGCGTTGACGATTTCTCTTGCACTAAAGCAGGGTTGTTTTTAACATATGAATTATTATTCATATGTTAGTCCTGTGATTCTGTGACATTGAGGAAACTGTGATGTGTTCTACTCATCAAAGCACCTGTCAAAGCAAAGGTTGCAGCAGTGGTCATTGCCATGAGCCTGTGCATAGCCATGGCAAAGGTCAGGCCTCGCTCTGCTCTTCATCCCTCTCTGATGTATGCGGCCAGCCCCATGGTCAGGGTGATCAAGAGAATGGTGAAAGCTCTGCCAGCAACGGTAGCGGTGGGTCGGCTGAGGGGGAGGAGTCTGAGTCGGAGCGATCAGATTCCTCTCGCTATTCCTGGCATATCTCCGGCATCGATTGCCCCTCCTGCATTAAAAAAGTTGAGAACGCCCTTATTCGCGTCCGTGGCGTTACCAAAGCGACCGTCTCTTTTTCTACCCTGCGCCTGCAAGTGGACTTTGAAAGTGACCAAACCAATGTTGATGGCGTTTTTGCCTGTATCGAAAAGCTGGGTTACCAGTTAATCGAGCGGGATGCTGAACCGGTTGTGGTTCAGGAGCCGCATTTCCTTAAAAAACAGAGCACACTTCTCATTCTTGCCGGACTGATGGGCATCGGCCTTGTGCTATCAACAGTCATGCCGGAAGCGGGCGCCGTGGTGATGGTGCTGGCCACGCTCTGGGGTATTTATCCTGTTGCCTGCAAAGCCTTCAATCAAGCGTTGTCCGGAACACCCTTTGGTATTGAGACCCTGATGACTGTCGCCGCCTTTGGCGCCCTGTTTTTGGGGGAGATGGTCGAAGCGGCTACGGTGCTGCTGCTGTTCCTGATGGGTGAGCAGTTGGAAGGTCTGGCGGCATCAAAAGCGCGTAAGGGCGTAGAGAGCCTGATGGCTCTGACACCGGATACGGCTGTACGGGTCACCCTTTCTACGGATGGCGGTGAGATCAAAGAGCCGGTGATGGCGGACAAACTGGTACCCGGCGATATTATCGAGGTGATGCCCGGTGACCGTTTGGCCGCTGATGGTGAGTTGATCAGCAGTGTTGCCAGTTTCGATGAGAGCGCTCTGACCGGCGAGTCTCTTCCTGTTGACAAACAGCAGGGTGAAAAGGTGATGGCGGGCAGTCTCTGTGTTGACCGGTTGGCGCGTCTGGGAGTGGTCTCCGAGCCTGGTAGCAATGCCATTGACCGGATTGTAAAGCTGATCGAAGAGGCTGAAAAGAGCAAGGCACCGATTGAGCGCTTTATCGATCGCTTTAGTCGCTGGTACACACCGTTGATGATGGTGATTTCCGCCCTGGTGGTGCTGATCCCCCCGCTGATGTTCGGTCAGGCGTGGGATGTTTGGGTCTACCGTGGCCTGACCCTGCTGCTGATCGCCTGCCCTTGTGCGCTGGTGATTTCGACACCGGCGGCGGTAACCTCTGGTCTGGCCAGAGCGGCACAGCAGGGTATCTTGATCAAGGGCGGTGCGGTGCTTGAGCGGTTGGGTTCGGTGAAGCAGATCGCCTTCGACAAAACCGGAACCCTGACCGAAGGTCGTCCACAGGTTGTCGATGTGGTTCTCTTTGTGAATTCGGCAGGCGTGAATTCGGCAGGCGTGAATTCGGTAGGCGTGAATTCGGCAGGCGTGAATTCGGCAGATGAGCTGTTGATGCTGGCCGGTGCGGTTGAGCTTGGTTCCCGCCATCCCTTGGCTCAGGCCGTTATCGGCTATGCTGAGAGCCGCCAGTTGTCTCTGCGGGAGGCTGAAAACATCAGCGCCCAGGCAGGTAAAGGCGTCAGTGGTTACGTTGATGGCCAGGAGGTTATTGTGGCTTCCCCCGTCCATCTGGAGCACTTTATTGCGGTAGTGGAAGGGGCGGAGCAGCGCATTATTGATCTGGAAGATCAGGGCTGTACGGTTGTCGGCGTAGTGGCTGATCAGCAACTGGTCGGAGTTATCGCTATTCGGGATACCCTGCGCAAGGATGCCATCAAAGCTGTACGCACTCTGAAAGATCTGGGTGTTGATTCGATTATGCTGACCGGAGACAATCGACGAGCCGCCGCGGTGATTGCCGGTGAACTGGGTATTGCTTATCAGGCGGGTCTGCTGCCTGAGGATAAAGTCACCCAGGTGCAGGCGTTGCAGAAGCATGCGCCTGTCGCCATGGTCGGTGATGGCATTAATGATGCGCCGGCCCTGAAGAGCGCCGATGTGGGTATTGCCATGGGCCGTGGCACCGATGTTGCGCTGGAAACCGCCGATGCCGCCCTGACTCACGAGCGAATAGAGGATCTTGCCTCTATGATTAGTTTGTCACGGGCGACTCTGCGCGTAGTGCGTCAGAATGTGTTGTTCGCTGTCGGCCTGAAGGTAATTTTTCTGGTCACCACCCTGATGGGTATCACCGGGCTGATGCTGGCGGTCATGGCTGATACCGGAGCGACAGTTCTGGTCACCCTGAACTCATTACGGTTGTTGCATAGAAAAAAACGGTCTGGCTGCGATGTCGAACAGACGAAGTAGGGTCTGTCTGTTACGCTTTGAAAGATCTATTCGTTGAGAAATTATAGGGTACTGCTTATGTTGAAACCACTTGTTGCCATCACTGCTGCTGTGATGATCTCAGCTCCGGCTCTGGCGGGAGATACGCTATTCTCCTACGGCAAAAAGGATTACAAACTGAGCGATTTGCAGCCAAATTTGCAGCAGATGTACTACGACAACCTTATTGAGGCGTATGAAAGAAATGTCAGCCTTCTTGATCAGGCGGTGTTGGATATCTACATCGAAAAAATGGCAGCCAGTAAGAACAAGTCCATTATTGAAATCCGTACTGCGCTGTTCAAGATTGAGCCTCCCACCGATGCAGAGTTAAAAGCGGCGTACGAACAGCACAAGACTCAGATTAATCAGCCCTTTGATCAAGTGAAGGATAGTTTGAGTCAGAGTCTTGAATATCAAAAAGCCCAAAATAAATTTCAGAGTGTTATCAAGGATGCCAAGAAGAAGCATAGCTTTGAGCTGAAAATGGATGAAGTGGAGATGCCCGCTTTTGATATGGATCTCTCTGCCTTCCCGTTTATGGGGGCAGCAGATGCAAAGGTGACTATTGTTGAAGTCGCGGACTACCGCTGCCACTTCTGCAAACAAGCCGGTGAAGCCGTTGCCAAAGTGATGGATAAGTACAGCGACAAGGTGAAGCTGGTTTACATTGATCTGCCTGTTATTCAGCCTGCGTCAGGCGTCAGTCAGGCCATCATGGAAGGTGCCTACTGTGCGCGCCAGCAGAATAAGTACTGGGAGTACAACAAGGCGGCTTATGCTATGCAGTCCGAACTCGATGGCCACTCTCCGGCGTTGCTGGCAGACAAACTGGGTCTGAATAAAAAGACTTTTGAAGCCTGCATGATCTCTAAAGAGGGCCATGAGTATGTGGCTAAATCCCAGACCTTTTCCCAAGTCTATGGCGTAAGCAGTACGCCTACCTTCTTCATTAATGGTCAGCGTATGCACACCCATGATCCGGTATTGGATCTCATAAAGCGGGTTGAAGATGCCCTCGACTAACCTCTGAAGTCGTTCGTCATAGAGCCCGGTTTTCTTTTGATAATCGGGCTTTTTTGGAAATCTGAATTCAGAAAATACCAACCGTGGTCTTTCATTGGCTGCTGTTGCACGACACTGGTCTTATAAGTCTCAAGGGCGTTACTCACCTGACAGCAACACTACGGGATATTATCGAGAACCCCAAAAAGCTCGAATTTATTGAGCTGGATGCTGCTCGGCTGCCTGGAGTCCTGCCCGATGTTGATCTGGCATTCGTGAATAATATTTTTGCTGTTTCTGCCAGGTTAACTCCGGACAAGGCTCTGTTAGTGGAAAATAATCGGTCACCATACGTCAATGTCATAATATCCCGTGTTGATAATAAGGATGCCCCGCGCATTGCTCAGCTGGTAGCAGCCTGTCAGAGTGAGGCGGTGGAGCAGGTGGCCGGTGATCTGTTTAAAGGCAACGTGATCAAGGGTTGGTAATCCCGTTATGGGATTTATCAGTTATAGAAGTATGACCAAAACGATAATGAAAAATTATCGAATGCTCATTGACTTATAATTCCCAATTCTTATAATGCGTGGCTCTTCTCTGGTGTAGAGAAGTTCTGGTGCGGGATGGAGCAGTCTGGTAGCTCGTCGGGCTCATAACCCGAAGGTCGTCGGTTCGAATCCGGCTCCCGCTACCAACATCGATGTGTGTGTCTGTAGTGTGTAGTATTTCTGGTGCGGGATGGAGCAGTCTGGTAGCTCGTCGGGCTCATAACCCGAAGGTC
>CAMRBW010000119.1 GCA_947040555.1 uncultured Oceanospirillales bacterium
AAATATATGGATGTCCCGATTTTCTTCCAATTTTCTTTGAGGACATCCACAAAATTTCTGATCTTGTCTGCCAAATATATGGATGTCCCCGATTAAGGACATTTGCATCATTCCTTAATGCTATGTTTTGTGATGCAGATGCTATTCCTCAGAAGGTAAATCTGGTATACGGTGCAGACGTCCTTTTACCTTCCTGTGAATTAACCATATGCCGCACACTATCAAGCAGGCGCTCACCTCTGGGCTGGGTCGCCGTGCTTTTATGAAATTGGGTTCTATAGCCACAGGTGCCATGACGCTGCTCGGTACAGGCCTTCCCTTCAAGGCTGTTGCTGACAGCAATAATAAAGAGACTCTTGCCAAAAAAGAACAAACAGTCTGGTCTTCCTGTACCGTTAACTGCGGTAGTCGCTGCCCACTCAAGTTGCATGTCTCTAATGGTGTGATCAAGTGGGTAGAGACTGACAGTACCGGTGATGATAAAGAGTGGGGAAAACACCAGGTGCGCGCCTGTCTGCGGGGTCGCTCCATACGTCAGCGTATCTATAATCCGGATCGTCTGAAATACCCGATGAAACGGGTTGGTAAACGGGGCGAAGGCCGGTTTGAACGTATTAGCTGGGAAGAGGCGCTGGACACAATTGCCGCCAGTCTCAAGCATATTCGCAGCGAATACGGTAACGAGGCGATCTATCTGAATTACGGTACCGGAACCCTCGGTGGGACGGTCACCAAGTCCTGGCCGCCAGCATCGACTATGCTGGCTCGCCTGATGAACTGCTACGGTGGTTATCTGAACCATTATGGCGATTACTCCACTGCCCAGATCGCTGTCGGTCATCCCTATATGTTTGGCGGTGGCTGGGTGGGCGGAAACTGCATCACCGATATTCAAAACTCAAAGCTTGTCGTCTTTTTTGGTAATAATCCTGCCGAAACCCGTATGAGCGGTGGCGGTGTCGTTTATCATCTGCAGGAGGCCCGCAAGCGCAGCGGTGCCCGGATGATCAGCATCGATCCCCGTCTGAACGATAGCAATCTGGTCGGTAAAAATGATGAGTGGGTTCCCATTCGTCCGGGTACCGATGCGGCACTGGTCGCTGGTATTGCCTGGGTGATGATGGCTGAGAAGCTGGTCGATGAGGCGTTTATTCAGCGTTACACCGTCGGCTATGATGAAAACTCTCTACCCCAATCCGCTCCCGCCGGCTCCTCCTGGAAGGCCTATATACAAGGGAAGGGTCTTGATAAAACCGCTAAAACACCGGAGTGGGCCGCTAAAATTACCGGTCTTCCGGCGCAGAAGATTATTGCCCTGGCGCGGGAGATTGGCACCACCAAACCGTGTTATATAAGTCAGGGGTGGGGTGTTCAGCGCCACATTAATGGTGAGCATGCCTGTCGTGCCATCTCTATGCTGGCGGTCATGACCGGTAATGTTGGTATTGCGGGAGGGAATACCGGTGCCCGTGAGGGGGGTTATAACATGCCCTTTGCCGCATTTCCTCAGCTCAGCAATCCGGTCAAGACCTCTATCCCCATGTTTCTGTGGACCGATGCCATCTGGCGTCACCATGAGATGACCGATAAGACCGATGGCATACGTGGAGTTGAACGACTGAATGCGCCTATCAAGTTTGTCTGGAACTACGCCAGTAACTGTTTGATCAACCAGCATAGCCAGATCAATCGCACTCTGGAGATTTTGCAGGATGAGAGTCAGTGCGAAATGATTGTGGTCATAGATAACCATATGACTTCCAGCGCCCGTGCAGCCGATATTCTGTTGCCGGATATCACCATTGCGGAACAGATGGATTTTGCCACTCAAGGCAGTGCCGGTAATATGGGGTACGCTATCGGCTGCAGTCAGGCGATTGAGCCGATGTTTGAGTGTCGCCCCATTTACGATATGTGTACTGATCTGGCTGAACGTCTGGGGGTGAAGGCGCAATTTACCGAAGGGCGCAACCAGAAGCAGTGGCTGGCGTTTATCTACGACAACGCTCGTAAAAATAATCCCAATCTTCCAGATTTTAATACCTTTGTTGAACAGGGTATTGTGACCGAGACTAACCCCGGTCAGCCGTTTATTGCCTATGAAAAGTTTCGTCAGAATCCAGAGGCCAATCCGCTGGCGACACCTTCTGGAAAAATCGAAATCTATTCAGAACGTCTGGCAGAGCTGTCCCGGGCATGGACGCTGAAAGACGACGAGTTTATCAAGCCGCTGCCTGAATATGTCGCTATGTGGGAAGGACATGAGGCCGGGCTGGCGAAAACATATCCATTGCAGATGTTTGGCTTCCACTATAAGGCGCGTACTCATTCTACTTACGGCAGTGTTGCTGTACTTCAGGATGCCAATCGGCAGGAAATCTGGGTCAATCCGGTTGATGCTGCCGCTCGGGAGATCAACGACGGCGACCTGTTAAAGGTATGGAACGACCGGGGCGAAGTCCGGGTCACCGCCAAAGTAACGCCTCGCATTATGCCGGGTGTGGTCGCTATGGGGCAGGGTGCCTGGTACAAGGCTAACAAAGACGGTGTTGATATCGGAGCCTGTATGAACACCCTGACCTCCCAGCGTCCAAGCTCTCTGGCCAAGGGTAACCCTCAGCACAGTAACCTGGTTGAGATCAGCAAGGCTTAAGGACAATCATTATGCAATACGGATTTTATTTTGACGGCAGTCGTTGTACCGGGTGCAAAACCTGTGCGATGGCTTGCAAGGACTATTACGATCTCGGTACCGACCGGGATTGGCGTCGTATATATGAGTACGGTGGTGGCGAGTGGCAGCCAAACGACGATGGTAGCTGGAATCAGGATGTATTCAGCTACTACCTGTCGATCAGTTGCAACCATTGTGATGAGCCTGCCTGTGCCAAAGCCTGCCCGACCGGAGCTATGCATAAGCGTGAGCAGGATGGTCTGGTGGCCGTGAATGAGGATCGTTGCATCGGCTGCCAGTATTGCTCTATGGCCTGTCCTTACGGTGCCCCTCAGTTTGACGCTGAAAAGAAGGTGATGTCCAAGTGTCATGGCTGTTTTGAACGGGTCGAACAGGGTCGGCAACCGGTCTGTGTTGAGGCTTGTCCGCTGCGGGTTCTTGATTTCGGCCCTGTTGATGAGCTCCGCAAAAAGTATGGCAACGAAGCCAGTATCGCCCCGCTGCCGACAGCGCAGATGACCAAACCCAATCTGGTGATTACACCCCATGTGGACGCTCGCCCCAGTGGGGATAGAACTGGTCGTCTGCTTAATGTGCGTGAGGTAAAGTGATGGACCATCTCTCTCTGGTGTTTTTCACCCTGCTGGCTCAGGCGGCTGCCGGTCTGATGTTGATGACAGGTATGACCCAACTGGTATTACCTGCTCCTATGCGGAACCATCCTGCTGTTGGCTGGGGGTATATCGCAGCACTGTTTGTGTTTATTCTGGGCATGCTCGCTTCCACGAGCCACCTTGGTCATCCACTACGTGCGTTCAATGTCGTTTATGGCCTGGAGCATATGTCGGCCCTGAGCCTTGAAATTGTTGCTGCGAGTGCTTTTGGCGGGGCCTTGTTTATCGTTGCGGTACTTTGGCTTTTCGGTAACGGTCTGCTGCTTAAGGCTTTTGTGCTGTTGGCAATGGTGCTGGCCGTGGTGCTGGTACAGGCCATCGCGCATGTTTACACCCTGCAGGCTGTGGCGGTGTGGAATACCTGGCTAACCCCACTGCAATTCTTCCAGAGTGCGCTGGCGCTGGGCAGCATACTGGCAGCCCAGTTGTTTCTGACCAGCAGAAAACCTGAACCGGCCTTTGTGAACCGGGCGCGCAGAGTCGTTGGCTGGACGGGATTGGTGGTAATTGTGATGCTGGTGGTTAAGACGGTATTTACCTTCCAGCATCTGGATGCGCTGGGTCTGATCAGCTCTGTTACCGATAGCCATCTGATCGGCCTCTATCGGGCTATTGCTCTGTCACTGACAGGCATGCTGTTCTGGATTGTACCGGCTCTGTATAGCCGCGATAGCCGTATCTGCATTTTTGTTGGTCTGGTGCTGATCGTTGCCGGTGAGCTAATGGGGCGTATCTATTTCTATGATCTACTGAATTATCGAGTCATGTAGGGTTTATTACCTGCCTGTTTTTCCTCTGCTGTGGCAGAGAGGCCAAATCACCCTGACCGGCGTATAAACTCCGGTCAGCGGTTCCACCTTGATTTTTTTTCTGTTGAGTGCCATAACTCCCGATCTTGTCTTTACATCGCTTGAGGGGAGGATGTTGCTATGGGTGTGATTATATTAGTGGTATTCCGTTGTGTAGTATTTTCCCTGTTGTTAATGTGTTTGTCTGCCCGAGCGGATTTGGATGAGTGGACAGGTTATCATATAGATAATGAACATGCAGAACACCTATTTATTGCGGCCTGCCGGGGTGGGTATTATGATGTTGCTTTACATTATTTTAAACAGGACGAGTTTAAGCCTAATGAGATCACGAGTAGTTACTCAAACGCATCCGGACTTTATCTGGCAGCTCAGAAAAATAATTCTAGTGTGGTACAGCTCTTTGTTAATGCTTGTGATGGAATCAAAAAGGATAGAGTCAATTTCAATGAAATATGGCATAAAACGAGAATGACATCACTCGCTATTGCCGTTACGAACGGACACACTGATACAGTGGAGGTGTTGCTGAAGGCATTAGATGAAGGCCTTATAGATCTTGATATTGAAAAAGGCGTAGATGCAGGAGGGTTCTATATTTCTCCATTGTGTATAGCTGCTGAAAAAGGGTTTGAAAACCTTACAAAACTTCTGGTTGATGCCAAGGCTAATCTTAACAAGAAACATAAAGGTCTGACTCCTCTGCATATTGCTTCCAAGTATGGTCACCTTGCTGTGGTGGAGCGGTTACTTGAGGGGGGGGATTGTATTAACAAGGCCGATGAATATGGGCAAACACCCCTGTATAATGCGGTCGTCAATAAAGAGCAGGAAGTGGTGAATTTTTTACTCTCAAAAAATGCGGATGTTAATGCAGCTAAGTCTAGTGCTATAACCCCTCTGCATGCGGCCGTTTTGGATGATGATGCAAATATGGTGACGATATTACTCATGGCTGGAGCACGTTGCGACTTGTGTGATAGTAATGGGGATACTCCTTGTGATATTGCTATCAAAAAGGGAGCATATAACATACAGAGTCTGCTGCTGCAGCATGGAAAGTCAATTGTAACTGCTGGTTTTTCTATGACATATAAGGAACAGACTCCTCAGGAGGCCAGTGTTTCCGGGAGAGATGATTCTGAAAACGCAGCGTTGCCAGAGAAATGTGATGAGCAGTTACACGAAAAGGTAACTGTTCAACAATCACCGGGAGATATAGAGTCAATTTCTCCTCAGCCCCTTGTTTCCGAGGATCAGAGTTCTGGAAATTCATATTCGACAGTAGATTTTAAGCGACACAAAAAGTTACCAAAATCAGACAGGGTTAAAAAACGTTGTTCCATCGTCAAAAAGGGCATCGTCAACAGCTACATCGTCAAACACTTTCAGGATTTAATAATAAAACGTGCTGATCAGATACCTCTGATAGCGCCAACGGGTAAAAAGTAACGCCGATGAGTTGCATCTGACATGAGCCAGATCAGCATCAATCAAGCGGGCGAGTAATTTGTTCGATGTGTCGCCGTACACCTTGATAAGGCCACTGCGTCAAAGCCCCCCACCCCGGCAATGATCGTGCCCTTGCCTTATTCAGCAATGGTGTGGGAATGCCGCAAAGAAAGCGGGTCAGCGTGCTGTTGTCCGGACGGGTTGGCAGGCGATCGAGAAGCGGGGCCAGTAACTCCGGCAAATTGACCGTATCGGGAGCCGGCATCAGAGGCAGAACGGAAAAGGCGACAGCTGTCCCACGACAGGCGGAGCAGTGACCGCAGTGCCGGGGAGCATGATGATCGCCAAACCATTCGGCGAGCTGGTGGCTGAGGCACTCCTCGCTTTCAAACAGGGCGATCATGTCGTGTATGCGCTGAATTTCAGTCTGCTCTTTATGGACGAACAGTTTATGCAACCGTTCCGCCAGTTCATTCAAAACAAAATGGTTATTGATGACCTGATAAACCTCGGTCATCTGCCGACTCTCCAGCACAATCCAGTGCTGTTCCTGAAAATAGTCCAGCGCCCGCACCACCCGACTGCGGTCTGCTGATGGATAGCTGCGACAGAAGGTATCGATATCCAGAGTGCCCCAGGTTCGTGCCATGCGCACATTGCGTAGCAGTGCTTTGATAAACTGCTGCCGTTCGCCAGTGAATTTTTCCGCCAGCTCAGTGGGTTGGATAATGTACTGCAGACGGTACTCGGCAAAGTAACTGTACTGTGGCTTGATAACCCCTTCCAGCTCCAGATAGACCAACAGGGTTTTTAACGGCAGCAGGCGAATATCGGTGTCGTTGGAGAGGGGGGTGAGTAGTAGTTCCCACTGATTACCCGCTTCCCGTATAGCCTGTAACACCTGTCGTATACTGTCGATGCTGGGGGTATCCCCATAAACAAAATTCTCCAGCACCTGAATATTATCCCTGCTGCCCAGTACCAGACAGTTTGCAGGCAGACCATCTCGCCCCGCTCTGCCGATCTCCTGGGAGTAGTTCTCCACCGATTTTGGCAGATCGTAATGAACCACAGAACGAACATCCCGTTTGTCGATCCCCATGCCAAAGGCGATGGTGGCGACAATGCAGCGGTAGCGACCATCCATAAATGCCTGCTGCACGGCAACGCGCTCCTCGCTGTTCATCCCTGCATGGTAGGCGACGGCATTAGTCCCCCGATCCCGCAACATAGCGGCTACAGTTTCGGTGGTTTTCTGCTGAGTGACATAGACAACCGACGACTCACTACGGCGAGGATGAAGCCAACTTACCAATTGTTGGTCCCGCTCCTCTGGCGCCACAGCGATCACCGAAAGGTCAAGATTGGAGCGGTAAAAGCCGGTGGTAATCACATCAGCGTCAGCGATAGTGAAACGGGACTGCATATCGGCGATCACCTTCGGCGTCGCAGTGGCGGTGAGCAGCAGAGCCTGAGTGATACCGAACGCCTGAGCGTAGCCTGGCAGTTTCAGGTAATCGGGGCGGAAGTTATGACCCCATTCGGAGATGCAGTGGGCCTCATCAATCACCAGTAGCGAAATCTTTACCCCTGAAAGAAATTGACGAAAACGTTCGTTTTTCAGCCGTTCCACCGAGACCATCAGAATCTTCAGGGTGCCGTTGCGAACCTCCTGCATAATCTGACGACTTTGCTCCGGGGTATTGGTGGAGTCGATGGCCGCCGCCCGGATATTCAGGCTGTGCAGATAGCTCAACTGATCCTGAATCAGTGACAGCAGGGGAGAGACTACCAGAGTCAGATGGGGCAGATGCAGGGCGGAGAGTTGATAGCAAAGTGACTTACCGGAACCGGTCGGGAAGATCGCCGCCGCAGAGCGCCCTTCGGTCACCGCCTGAATGACAGCCTCCTGCCCGGGACGAAAGGCGGTCAAACCGAAAACAGTCTGCAGAGTTTGGTGGAGGCTATCCGTCATCATGGTCTACAGTGCATCCTTCATAATAGTAAGAAAGTGGTCTAGAAAGTGGTCTACATGCTCTGGCTGAGTGTCGTGGCTGGTGATCAGGCGCACAAGGTTCTGTTCGCTATCAAAGAGATAAAACGGGTAGACCTCCTGCAATGGTGCAATCACATGGGCCGGCAGGGTGACAAAAAGCTGGTTACTCTCCACAGGATAAAGGGCGGTTGCGCCCAGCTCACTGAGCCCGCTCCACAGCCTCTGGGCCATGGTATTAGCGTGGCGGGCGGCCTTTATCCCCAGCTCATGAGTGAACAAAGCCTGGAACTGTGCGGAGATAAATCGCATTTTTGAATGCAATTGCAGCCCTAATTTCTGGCGGCGATCAAAATTATGTGCCAATGTCTCATTGATAAAAACCAGCGCCTCACCAAACATCAACCCCGCCTTGGTACCTCCGAGGCAGAGAATATCGGCAAATCCGGCCAGTTCAGCCAGTGAGCAATCAAGAGCGACAGCAGCATTATAGAGGCGACAGCCATCAATATGGAGAGTGAGATCCAGTTCATCACAGACTGTGCGGATGGTAGCCAGCTCATCAAGGCTGTAAACCGTGCCGAATTCGGTAGGCTGGCTGATACTAACGACCTTTGGTTCTGTGGCGTGACGCCCCCAGAACGTCTCTTTCAGGAACTGTTCCCGAATCGCCCCGGCGGTGATTTTGCCCTGCTGGTTGATAGCGGTCAGTATTTTTGAGCCGGTCAGGTGGGCGGCGGCTCCGGTTTCGTGGGTGACGATATGGGCACTGTCTGGAGCGATAATGCTCTGGTAGTCGAGCAGCATGGCTTTCAGGGCGAGTACATTGGCAGCCGTCCCCGTGCCGACGAAGTAGACCGGCGCGTGGATGTTAAGAGCCTGCTGGATCAGGATGATTGCCTGCTCAGTCACTGGATCGCTGCCGTAGGCGGGAGCATGACCGCTGTTGGCTGCGATGAGACTGTCGAGCACTTCTGGAAGTGCACTGGCATAGTTGTCACTGGCGAAGGATATCATCATGCTTTCTTTGGCTTGTTACTTATTGATTCACAGGGTGCGAATTTGCGTCTGTATTTGATACAATAGGCAACCATAATCAGAACGCGTTTCATATACATACACATACCGAAAATAACGAATTTATAACGTAGGGGGAGTGTTATTGTCAGTGCTTAGTAAAGAAAAGGAACTTGAGGCGGATCTGAACGCCGTCATTGAGTACCGTGTGGAGTTTTTCCAAACCTGTGAAGAAAAGATTCGGGCCATCTATCAACAGCGAATAGAGAGCCTTCAGGATGACTTGAAGCGGGCGCAAAAGCAGATTCAGGTGATGGTCTCTGAAAACTCTGACCAGAAAGCCATTACCAACAAAAGCCAGACAGAGACCAGCCGTCTGTCGGGTCAGTACGACGAGGCCAGAACCTTGATAGGCTCTCTGGAGAAAGAGGACAGCCGTCAGGCTCGCAAAATAGAAGGTTTGGAGAAGAGTCTTCAGGAGCAGATGCTGGCGGGCAAAAAAGACCAGTCCGAACTGAAGCGTCTGCGTCATCTGGAGCCGGATAAAAAGATCAAACAGGCGGCGGCGGCTCAAAAAGAGACCAAAGAGCTGAAAAAACAGCTGGCCGATTCTGGTCGTTTGGCTCGCACCCGCAAGTCTGAAGTGGACACTCTCAAAAAAGAGCTTGAGAGTGCTCAGGAGCGTATTACGGAACTTGAAAGTCAGCAGTTGCCTGTAGAAACAGAAGTCGCCTGACATTAAGTACTTATCTATCCCAACCCGCCAGCTGGCGGGTTTTTGGCTTGCCAGCAGAGTCCCGCATAGATGTGGTTGGCATTCTGCCTTGCAATGCAGCATCTGCATCTGCATCTGCATCTG
>CAMRBW010000120.1 GCA_947040555.1 uncultured Oceanospirillales bacterium
ATTCGCACCAAAACAACGATTCGCACCAAAATAAAGAGGAGGCAGGTATTGAACCAACAATCCCTGCCACTCCCTTCTATTTTCTGCTGCGTAGCCTGCTGACTCGATGCTCGTCTTACCGGTCTAATGCACCAGTGACGTCTTTATTGTGACCAAAAGCTTGATGTAGTGCATATTTTGATGTTTTTTAAGCACAAATAGATACTATTTGACCCAAACCATTGCTAAAAGTAGTCATGCCTTTTTCTGGCAGGTCAGAAGTATATTCAACAAGCCACCGGAGACTCATGCCAAATCGGGAGTGAAATCCGGCACAAGCTTCTGCGTATACGAGACTAAAACATCCCTTATTCAAGGTGCCAGAATAACTTCCTTGTGCCGTACTCTTGTGCCGTACTCCTGTGCCGTATTAGAAGGCTGGATAAAGCGATCCCATGAAGCCAACACTGGAACTTAAAATCAGCCAGCAGCTGACTATGACTCCCCAGCTGCAGCAGGCCATTCGACTCCTGCAACTGTCCACCCTTGATCTCCAGCAGGAGATTCAACAGGCACTGGACAGCAATCCCATGCTGGAACAGGAAGACTTTGAGCTGGATAGCACGCCCTCCTCTGACGAACTCGCCAGCGGTCTGACCGACTTCAACGAAGTCAGCAAACCGGAGCAAAGCGACGAAACCCGTGAAATTCAGGACGAGTGGTCAGATTCCATTCCCGTTGATCTGCCTGTTGATAGCGGTTGGGATGATATCTATCCGTCTTCATCAAACTATAGTGATTCAGCCGCGGACGAGCTTGCTGCACGCACCGGTATTACCGAAACACTCCAGAGCCATCTCGAATGGCAGCTCAACCTGACCTCTATGGTGGATATTGATCGCATCATTGCCCTATCCATTATTGATGCGATAAACGATAACGGATATCTAACACTCTCCCTTGAAGAGATTCTCGAAGAACTCAGACCGGAGTTTGATGTCGATCTGAATGACGTCGAAATGGTGCTTCATTGTATCCAGAATTTCGAACCAGTCGGTGTCGCCTGTCGGGATCTGCGTGAATGCCTGCTGCTACAGCTGCGCCAGCTGTCGGAAAAAAACCGTAATATTGACAATGCTTATCTGATTATTGACCGCTACATAGACCTCCTTGGCACTCGAGACTACGCAACACTGATGCGCCGAACGCACCTGAAAGAAGATCTGCTACGGGATGCACTGCAGGTTATTCAGTCTCTGACGCCTTATCCTGGTGCCACACCCCAGTATACCGATGTTGAATACGTGACCCCTGATGTCATGGTGCAAAAACGGAAGGGGCGCTGGACGGTAGAGCTCAATCCTGAAATAGCTCCACGACTACGGATCAACGACACCTACGCATCCATGATTCGTAAAGCTGACTCAAGTGCAGACAACACCTATCTGAAAAACCACCTGCAAGAAGCACGCTGGTTTATCAAAAGCCTGCAGAGCCGCAATGAAACCCTGTTGAGGGTAGCCACTAAAATTGTTGAGATCCAAAGAGAATTTTTCGATGACGGTGAAGAGGCCATGAAGCCGCTGGTGCTGCAGGATATCGCCGAAGCTATTCAGATGCATGAATCGACTATTTCTCGAGTCACCAACCAGAAATACATGTATACACCCCGAGGCATCTTCGAGTTGAAATATTTCTTCTCCAGCCATGTGAGTACATCATCCGGTGGCGAATGCTCCTCAACAGCCATTCGCGCACTGATCAAAAAACTGGTGGCCCAGGAAAGTCCGAAAAAGCCTCTGAGCGACAGCAAAATCGCCATAATTCTCGGTGAACAGGGGATCCAGATAGCCCGTCGCACCATCGCCAAATACCGGGAGGCGCTCTCAATCCCTCCATCAAACGAAAGAAAACGTCTGATTTAACGACCAAGGTTCAGATATTTGGATATTTGGATGTAGACCTATAGTTCTTCAAGCTATCCTGTATCCCATCGCTTCGTGAACAACCGAAAACTGTCCTGCTAATGCAAAAGTCGAGACGAAATTGCCGACTAATGATAGAATCTAAATGTCAGCTCGGTATGGATTTTCCGGAGCTGCTCAACCTGACATCAGGAGATGAATGCATGCAAATCAATATCAGTGGTCATCATATCGACGTCACAGAGGCTCTGCGTGATTACGTGTCCAAAAAGCTTGGCAAGCTAGCCACTCACTATGATGGTATCACCAGCATTCAAGTTACTTTGGGCATAGAAAAGCAGCGACAAAAGGCCGAGGCCGTATTCCATGTTCGCAATGCTGATCTTGCTGCCTCCGTTGAAGAAGAAGACATGTACGTCGCTATTGATCTGCTGGCACAAAAACTTGATCGTCAGCTACTGAAGTACAAGGAAAAAAACATTGATCGTCTTCAGGGGGCTTCTCGCTAACCCTGGCTGCCATATTCATGAGCTTACGTAATATTCTCACCCCTGGGCGCGCCATTTGCGGCGTGCCCTGCACTAGCAAAAAGCGCACTCTCGAATACATCGCCAACTTCATCGGTCGAGAGCAGCCTGGCCTTGATCCTATGGACCTGTTCACTCAGCTGGTCACAAGGGAAAAACTAGGCAGTACCGGACTAGGGAATGGTTTCGCCCTTCCACACTGTCGTATGGTTGGCTGTGTGCGACCAGAGGCCCTCTTTCTTCGGCTTGCGGATCCCATCGACTTTGACGCTGTTGATCGTCTTCCGATTGATTTAGTCTTCGCACTGGTCGTGCCGGAAATGGAGACAGAAAAGCATCTCGACTTTCTACGACTGATTGCCGAGCAGTTCAGCAATCAAGAGCTCTGTCAGGAATTGAGGCTTACTAAAGACAGCGAGACCCTCTACAAACTTTTGACCGACAAAGTCACAGCCTAAAACAGGAACGAGGGGAGTCTACTGCGGATTCTCCTTTTTTCTATGCTTAGAAAAAGACTATGTGCGAGCACTGTCGAAAAAATTATTCAAATGATCTGATGACTGGCTAAAAAAGGCTCATAAATGTCCAATATAATCAGACTCGTTATCATCAGTGGCCGCTCAGGCTCGGGGAAAAGCTCCGCATTGGCGGCACTCGAAGACCAAGGCTTTTACTGCATTGATAATCTGCCCGCCACACTCCTGACCGATCTGGTGGCCCGCTTTACTGACAACGCCGACAATGCCGAAGGGCGAGCTTTGGCAGTCAGTATTGATGCCCGCAACACCCCAAGGGAGTTGGCCAATTTCCCTGTTATTCACCAACAGCTCAAAGCAAACAAACGTCTGCTCTGTGACGTTATCTACCTTGATGCCGACCATGAAACCCTGCTGAAGCGCTTTAGCGCAACCCGCAGACGCCATCCTCTCAGTGATGGACAGTCGTCACTGGACGAAGCCATTCGCAAGGAGGCAGAGGTACTGGGTGATATCACTGCAGCCGCAGACATGCGCGTTGACACCAGCCAACTCTCACTCCATGACCTTCGTAGTCTTATTCGCGAGAGGGTTGCCGGCAAAACCAAGCACGCACTCTCCCTGCAGTTCCAATCGTTCGGGTTCAAGAAAGGCGTGCCCATCGATGCTGATTTTGTTTTTGATGTACGCTGCCTTCCTAATCCATACTGGAATGAGGAGCTGCGTTCTTTTACCGGGCAGGATCAACCTGTTATAGATTTTCTGGCGGGGCATGACTCTGTCAAAAACATGCAGGTAGATATCAGTACATTCATACGTCGCTGGCTGCCTGAGTTTGAAGAGGGGAATCGCAGTTATCTTACGGTTGCCATCGGTTGCACCGGCGGGCAGCATCGCTCGGTATTTATCAGCGAAGCTATTGCCCGCTCATTTGCCGGACATACTTCTTCGGTCCAGGTGCGCCACCGGGAACTTGGTCAAAGTTTGACCATAGAACCAGAACAGAAAGGTCCCTGAAACATGGCTGCGATACAGGAACAGATTGAGATCATCAACAAACTTGGCCTGCACGCACGAGCCGCAGCAAAGCTTGTTGGTGTCGCCACCGCCTTTAAAAGCCGGATTCGCATTGGCAAACCAGAAAAAATGGTCGATAGCAAAAGCATCATGGCGGTCATGATGCTGGCGGCCAGTAAAGGCTCAACTCTGATCCTGGAGGTTGAGGGTGACGATGCCGACCAGGCCACTCAAGCCATTATCACCTTGGTCAACAACCGTTTTGATGAAGATGAGTAATCACTGGGGTTGATTATGTCACAGCAGCAATCTCTGACACTTTCTGACGATCAGCTGGAAGCCATTAATACGGCTATCGAACAGAATATGCCGGATAATATCCGGCATATGCTGGCTGGTCTGTCTGCCGCAGATATCGCTCACCTTCTGGAATCTTCACCGCCACCACAACGCAGCCTGATCTGGAAACTGATCCCCCTCGAAGATGAAGGGGATGTTCTGAATGAGCTGGGCGAAGAAGTTCGCCTGTTCTTCATAGACCAGATGAACATCGCCGAACTGCTCAATATTCTGGAAGATCAGGATGTAGACGACACCGTAGATATTCTCCAAAACCTGCCCAAACAGATCACCAGGCAGGTTCTGGACTCCATGAACCTGCAAAACCGGCAGCGTTTGGAAGAGGTTCTGGCCTACCCGGAAAACACCGCCGGCGGCCTGATGAACACCGACACCCTCACCCTGCGTGGGAATATCACTGTCGATGTCGCGCTCCGCTATCTCAGGCTCCATGAAGATCTTCCTGAACCCTTTGACCAACTGCTTATTGTTGATCATCGGGATAAGCTTCTTGGCGCGGTCTCTATCCGCAGGCTTTTGACCGCTGCGCCTTCGGAGCTGCTAAACGGCCTGATGGATGAAACCAGCCATGCCATTCCGGTGACCATGGATGACTGCCAGATCGCCCAGATGTTTGAACGGGAAGACCTGATATCCGCTCCCGTTATAGACGAACACGGAAAACTGCTGGGCCGTATTACCGTTGACGACGTTGTCGACGTTATCCGTGAAGAGGCGGAGCACTCAGTAATGAGCATGGCCGGTCTGGACGAAGATGAAGACACCTTCGCGCCAGTCTTGAAAACATCACGTCGTCGTGCGATTTGGCTGGGAATCAACCTGATCACCGCATTCGTAGCCTCGGCAGTTATCGGACTATTTCAGGATACGATTGACCGGGTGGTTGCACTGGCGGTTCTTATGCCGATAGTGGCCAGCATGGGCGGTGTTGCCGGAAGTCAGACCCTGACCCTGATTATTCGCGCCATGGCGCTGGGTCAGATTGGTAAATCCAATATCTCCTGGCTGCTGTCGAGAGAGCTATTTGTTGGCCTTCTCAATGGTCTGTTATGGGCTGTGGTTGTTGCGGGAGCCGCCCTGTTCTGGTTTGACGACAAGGTAATTGCCCTGGTTATCGGACTGTCGCTGACTATTAATCTGGTTATCGCCGTGCTGGCCGGAGCCGCCCTGCCACTGACGCTTAAAGCACTAAAAATCGATCCGGCATTGGCGGGATCGGTGATTCTTACCACCGTAACCGATGTCGTCGGTTTCTTCACCTTCCTCGGCCTGGCCACAGTTTTTTATGGATGATTTCGAGTCGAAATTGTAAATAAGTGCAATCGGCCAGATTCAGCTACAAAACCTGAGAGGGTTCACGGTGAGTAATAAGACCATGTACGATCACCCTTCCCGATATTGAAAAGGGTAATCGCCATCAGCATAAAACGAGAATGAAGGGCTATTGGCCTGCGATCATCAAACCATCAATCAACAGGGAACCGCTCTGAATATTGCCACGGCGATCAATATCGTTACCGACGGCGCGCAAATTCATAAACATATCCTTAAGATTACCGGCGACGGTAATTTCGGAAACCGGATACTGAATCTCACCATTTTCTACCCAGAAGCCACTGGCACCACGGGAGTAATCACCGGTAACCATATTGATGCCCTGACCAATCAGACTGGTAACCAACAAGCCGGTGCCCATCTCCTTGATTAGCGATTCAAGATCACCGGCATTGCTATCCAGAAACAGGTTGTGGGCACCACCCGAATTAGCAGTACTGACCATATCCAGCTTGCGTGCAGAATAAGTGCTGAGCATATAGCTCTCCAGCACGCCATCAACGATAAACGACTGATCACGGGTTTGTAGACCATCGCCATCAAAAGCGACAGAGCCCATGCCGCCTTTAATATGTGGCCGTTCGTAGATATTGACCCAGTCCGGGAAGATCTTTTTTCCCATGTGGTCGAGCAGGAAGGTTGATTCACGATAGATCGCACCACCGCTGATAGCGCCCATCAGATGGCTGACATAACCACCCGCCAATTCCGCGGAAAAAATAACCGGCACGGTCCCGGTAGGTGCCTTTCGGCTGCCGAGACTATTAATGGTACGCTCGGCAGCTTTACGACCAACATCGTCCATATTCTCCAGCAGATTGGCATTGCGGGCGACGGTATACCAGTAATCCCGCTGCATTTCCTCGCCTTTCTGGCCAATCACCACGCAGCTTACGCTCTGGCGACTGGAACGGTGCGGGCCGATAAAGCCGTGGCTGTTACCGTAAACCCGGCAACCCTGATGGGTGTTCACGGAGGCACCATCGGAGTTCACAATCGACTTACTGAAACCAAGGGCTGCCGCTTCACACGCTTTGGCTCGCTCAATCGCTTCCTCGGCACTGATGCCCCAAGGGTGATAGAGATCCAGATCCGGGAATTCAGTGGCCATCTGCCCGGCTTCGGCCAGACCGGCACAGGGGTCTTCACTGGTGTATCGGGCAATATCACAGGCTGCCCGCACCGTGTCCCGAATCGCCTCTGGAGTGGTGTCACTGGTGCTGGCTGAAGCCTTGCGCTGACCAAAGTAAACGGTGATGCCGAAGCCCTGATCCTTGTTAAACTCTACGGTTTCCACCTCGCCCATACGCACAGTGGTCGAGAGCCCGACATCCGTACTGGCACCCACTTCACAGGCCGAGGCCCCCTGCCGACGGGCTTCATCAATAATGTCAGAGACCAGATTGGTGAGCCTTTGCTCTTCAATGGCCGGATCGATCACGGGTTGAACCTGAGTGGTCATTACGACTCCCTTTCCTGTAAGCATATTTACTCCATTCTACAGTCGGGCTTTTCGGGGAGTAAACCACAGCCTACAATAGCGGTCATATTTCGATGATTGAACAAAGAATGCGCAAGAATAGAGAACCCCATTTCGAGATCGAAGACCAGGACGACGACGAAATCATCCTGATCAGTAAATCGTCCCTGAAGCGTGATGCCCATGAGCTGAAAGCACTGGGTGAACAGCTGGCAGCCCTGAAACCGGCCGTACTGGCAAAGTTCCCGCTGGAAGGCCGTATCCTGGATGCCCTGCAGGAGACCCGCGGCA
Organism: uncultured Oceanospirillales bacterium; assembly: GCA_947040555.1. Lineage (GTDB taxonomy): Bacteria > Pseudomonadota > Gammaproteobacteria > Pseudomonadales > Endozoicomonadaceae > Sansalvadorimonas. The sequence goes on from CAMRBW010000120.1 coordinate 7,391, forward strand.
TTACCAGCCACAACGCCCGTAAACGCCACTTCGGGTTTATTGGCAAGCTGATGATGGATCAGGATATCGACGGCATCCGTCACCAACTGGCCATGCTTGATACCAGCAGTGAGGAGTACAACCGTCAGTTTCACCAGCTGGAGCGCTGGCGTGATCGTTTTCTCGGCACGGAGAGCAATGCGGCAGTGACCGAGTTTCTGGAACAGCATCCGGCGACCGACGTACAAAATCTACGTCAGTTGGTGCGTAATGCTGCGAAAGAAAAGAGTGAAGAGAAGCGTGCGAGCCTCAGTAAAAAGCTGTTTCGTTATCTTCGGGAAGTGACTGGGAATTAACAGCTTAAGCGATTGAACCACAAAGGACACAGAAAATAACTTTTCTTTGTGACCTTCGTGGTTCAATCTTTTATTACAAGCTGGTGCCACCCACAGTAATCTCATCAATCTTCAAAGTCGGCTGACCAACACCTACCGGCACTGACTGCCCATCCTTACCGCAGACACCCACGCCGCTATCCAGCTCCAGATCATTGCCGACCATGGAAACCTTGTTCATAACGTCAGGACCATTACCGATCAGGGTGGCACCTTTTACCGGTGCGGTGATTTTGCCATCTTCAATCAGATAAGCTTCACTGGTGGAGAACACAAATTTGCCCGAGGTGATATCGACCTGACCGCCGCCCATATTAGCCACGTAAATCCCTCTTTTCACGGAGGCAATGATCTCTTCAGGATCACTCTGCCCTGCCAACATGTAGGTGTTGGTCATACGGGGCATCGGTAGATGAGAATACGACTCACGACGTCCATTACCGGTGGACTCAACGCCCATCAGACGAGCATTCATCTTGTCCTGCATATAACCTTTGAGAATGCCATTTTCGATTAGCACGGTATTATTGGTAGGTACGCCTTCGTCGTCCATATTGAGGGAACCACGACGACCAGCAAGTGTGCCATCATCGACAATGGTACACAGGGGAGATGCAACCCTTTCACCAATACGGCCGGAGTACATGGAGCTGCCTTTGCGGTTGAAATCACCTTCCAGACCATGGCCTACCGCTTCATGGAGCAAAACACCGTTCCACCCAGCACCCAGCACCACAGGCAATGCACCCGCCGGAGCCGCTACTGCCTCCAGATTAACCTTCGCCTGACGTACAGCTTCTGCCGCATACTTTTTCCACAGGCTACCGTTGAAGAACATAGTGTAATCGCCACGACCACCACCTCCGTGGGAGCCACGCTCACGACGACCTTTATCCTCAATAATGACGCTGATATTCAAGCGAACCAGCGGCCTGATATCGGCAGAAAGCGTGCCATCAGCCGCCGCCACCAATATATATTCATGGACACCTGCGAGACTGACACTGACCTGTTTAATACGGCTATCCAGACGGCGCGCCTCGGCATCCATATCTTTCAGCAGTTTGACTTTGTCGTCTCTGGAAAGGGAGTCCAGCGGGTTGGCATCGCTGTACAGAGCCAGAGGCTGTGAACGGCTCCAGGCCTGATGCTGATGACTCTGTCCGGCACGGGCAATACTTCTGGAGGCACCTGCTGCGGCCTGCAACGCAGGCAAGGCAATATCATTGGCATAGGCAAAACCGGTCTTCTCACCACTGATCGCCCGAACGCCCACCCCACGATCCGCGTTATAGCTACCCTCTTTAACGATGCCATCCTCCAGCGCCCAGCCCTCATGGCGGATGCTCTGAAAATAGAGGTCGGCAGCATCAACCTGATGGCCGAGCATGCTATCGATAACCTGCTCAAGATGGGTCTCATCAAGCGCTGCCGGAGCAAGTAACTGTTGTTTAGCTTGGGACAGAATATCGGTCATCTGGCCAGTTCCCTGATTAATATTACTGTCATGTTATGGGAGGGCTTCAACCGGCGCAATAATAGCGAAACGCAAGCAAGATCGAGATTGTTCTATTTATTACCCGATAACAGGCTATTCATAGGGCCACACAGCGTATCTTCTCCACTTTGTTCTGCCATGGAAATTGTAGAATTACCCATTAAACTATAGCGAGGTTGAGGCACCGGTATCCGCCTTTGCCTTTGCCTTTG
>CAMRBW010000121.1 GCA_947040555.1 uncultured Oceanospirillales bacterium
ATTTTCTTACTCAAGGACGCATTATTCAAGCGCATTATTCAAGCGCACTATTCAAAGACATCCAACCACTACTCAAGAACATCCTTGTGAGATCAATCTTTCGGTTTCCTGTTTTCTCTTCCACATTCAGTGAGGCTGGATTAATGGTACTGGGCTCACACCATTTGACCGACTGAAATAGAGCCAAAACCAGCACCGGGCTGTCACGAGTAACTCCTCAAATTTTATAGGCAAAATCAATCGTTTCTCATATGATCCCCTTGATATTACTGGCTTGTAGCCAATCAGCTTTAAAATTTTCCCACACTTTTTGAACAGTGACTGTCGTGATATGGCAAGGGTTCCTTGCGCTTTATTTCGCTGAACGAATAGTGTGAGCCCAGTGCCATAAAGTCCCTGAACAAGGTAATCAAAAAGGCTACCGGGCTAAGGAAGATCTTTCCCCATGGTAACTCCGTTATGAAGGTGATCTATCTGGCCGTGGAGAAAGCATCGGAAAAATGGACCATGCCAATCAGGAGATTGGTCTGCCTCCATGAATTACTTACAGGCCCGATCATCTTTTCTCCCATACCCTCTATCTCTTCTATAGTGACAAGCAGAACGTAAAAAAACAGGTCTCACCTTGAACATCATGCCTCTTAACACTCTGCTTGCCGCCGGGCGACATCTATTTTTCTGTTTTGTCCGACTGGCTGTTTTTTTTACTCCGGTATCGGTAGCCGCAGAAGAGGCCGTCACCTTCTCACATGCCATTGCCCTCCACGGTAAACCCTCCCTTGATGCAACCATGGCGCACTACAACTACGTCAATCCTGATGCACCTAAAGGGGGGACTCTGCGACAGGCACAGATTGGCAACTTTGATACGTTCAATCCTTACACTTCCCAAGGGCGAATCCCCTACGGACTGCTCTATACCCACGACACTCTGCTGAACCGCAACTGGGATGAACCGCTGACCAAATATGGCGTCACCACCAAAACCATCGAACGCCCGAAAGACAACAGCTGGGTCGCTTTTCATATCAATCCCGATGCCCGTTTTCATGACAATCATCCCATCACCGCTGCCGATGTGGTGTTCAGTTTCAAAGCCCTGACCGAGCAGGGCAGCCTGTTCTGGCGACAGTTTTACCAGGATATCGAAAAGGTGGAAGCCACCTCTTCACACAGGGTGCTGTTTACCTTTAAACACCCTCGTAACAAGGAGCTGCCCCTGCTCCTCGGACAACTTCCGGTGATGGCCAGCCACTGGTGGCAGGGGCGGGACTTTGCCGCCACGACACTGGACATCCCTGTCGGAAGTGGTCCTTACCGGATCAAACGGTTCGAGCCCGGACGTTTTATCGAGTACGAACGGGTCAGCGATTACTGGGCCCGTAACCATCCGGTTAATGTCGGGCGTTTTAACTTCGCGACCATGCGTTTCGACATCTATCAGGATGTCAACGTCATTCTGGAGGCTATCAACAGTGGCCAGCTCGATTTACGCTTTGAATCCGATCCCCGCTACTGGGGCAGCGGTTACAGACAATCCGCACTGGATGAGGGACAGCTGATCAAGGGTTCCTGGACCAACCAAAATCCCCAGACCCAATCCCTGATCCTGAACAGCCGCAAAAAATGGCTGAGTGATATTCAAATACGTGAAGCCATCACGGTACTGCTGGATATTGATTGGGTGCTGGAAAAGCTGCTCGATAACACTGTGGTGCGCGCCTACAGTCTGTTCGCCGGCACTGAGATGGCAGCGCCACCGTTGATAACCAAAGCCGAAGAGGCCCTGCTGGACAGTCACCGTAAACAGATTCCTGAACGGGTTTTTAACAAGACCTGGCCACCAGCCAATCAGCTCAGCAAGCGGGAACGGCTGAAATATGCGCTCAATCTGTTCAATCAGGCCGGTTTGAAGTTACGTAACGGCGTATTGGAAACCCCCTCAGGAAAACCGGTGGAATTCGAACTTCTTCTCGGGGATCACTCCCTTGAGCGACTGATGCAGAGCCAGGTTCGGCGCTTCGCCGAAGCCGGTATTAAACTTCGCCTTCGCACAGTGGAAAGTGCCCGTTACCTGAAACATATCCGGGAGCTGGATTTCGACCTGATTATTCATACCTTCCGCCATACCCCATCCCCCGGCTCAGAGCAGCGCAGTTTCTGGGGCAGCGAAAACAGGGAGACGCCCGGCACCCTGAATTTTGCCGGGGTCAGTGATCCCGTTATTGACGGGCTGCTGGAACGTATCCCCGAAGCCGGCAGTCGGGAGGAGCTGGTCACCCTGCTGCTAGCTCTGGATCGACTGCTGTTATGGCAGTTTAAAGCTATACCGCTCTCCTACGCGCCAAACTGGCAGGCTGTTTACAGCAACCGGATCGTATCACCCCAGAAAGTTCCCCGTTTCATTGTGGACCGAAGCACGTGGTGGGCCGCGCCGTCACAGCATCAGGAACAAAAGCTGCAGGAACAAAAGCTGCCACAGAAAACAGCTCAATAAAAATCGTTAACACAGGCCTGTAAGCCAATGATTAGCTATATTTTTCGACGCCTGCTGCTCATCATACCCACAATTTTTGGCATTCTTCTGCTCAACTTTGCCATTGTACAGGTGGCTCCCGGCGGGCCGGTGGAGCAAATGATCGCCCGACTGGAAGGCTTCGATACCGGTGCAACCCATCGTATCAGCGGCAGTACCGGGACAGAAAATAGCCTTGAACTGTCCGAGTTCAACGAGCATCAGGGCAGTCGGGGACTCTCCCCCGAGCTGGTAAAACTGATAGAAAAACAGTACGGCTTTGATCGCCCGGCCCATGAGCGCTTCCTGAAAATGGCCACGGATTACCTGAGTTTTGATCTTGGCCAGAGTTTCTATCGCTCCATCAATGTCACCGACCTTATTCTGGAAAAACTGCCCGTCTCGATCTCACTGGGATTGTGGAGTACGCTGCTGGCCTACCTGATCTCCATTCCCCTCGGCATTTACAAGGCGCTGCGCCAGGGATCGCGCTTTGATATGTTGACCAGCCTGCTGGTTGCTACCGGTTATGCGGTTCCCGGATTTCTGATGGCGATGCTACTGATCGTGCTGTTTGCCGGCGGCTCCTGGTGGCAGCTGTTCCCCCTGCGCGGACTGGTATCGGATAACTTTGAAGAGCTGACCTGGTTCCAGCAGATCAAGGACTACGCCTGGCATATCTGTCTTCCCATCACCGCCATGGTGATTGGCAGTTTCGCCACGCTGACCATGCTGACCCGTAACAGTTTTCTGGAAGAGATTCGGCGTCAGTACGTGATAACAGCCCGCGCCAAGGGGTTGAGCGATGGCCAGATCCTGATCCGGCATATCTTCCGTAATGCCATGCTGTTGGTGATATCCGGTTTTCCCGCAGCACTGATCGGCATCCTGTTCACCGGAAGCCTGTTGATCGAAATTATTTTTTCCCTCGATGGATTGGGGCTTCTGGGTTTTGAGGCGGTCATCCAGCGAGATTACCCCGTTGTATTCGGGACGCTCTACATTTTTACCCTGACCGGTCTGATCATCAAACTTCTGGGTGATCTCACCTATGTGCTGGTTGACCCTCGTATCCATTTTAATAAGGAGACAACCTTATGAGATGGCAACTCAGTGCACTTAATCGCCGCAGATGGCAGAGTTTCAAGCAGCAGCGTTTTGGTGTCGCCGCCCTCTGGTGCTTCCTTGCGATTTTTTTTACCAGCCTCTGCGCAAACTTTCTGGCTAATGATCGCCCGTTACTGGTGATCTATAAAAACAGTGCCTATTTTCCTTTTCTCTATGACCATCCAGAGACCACCTTTGGCGGGGAGCTGGATATCAAGCCGGACTGGCAGGATGATTATATTCTCAACCTGATCGAGAAGGCGGGCGGCAAAGTGTTCGAAGCGCCGATCCCCTTCTCCTACGACACCATCAATTACCATCGTCCAGCCCCTGCACCGCCCTCCTCAGAAAACTGGCTGGGTACCGATGACCAGGGGCGCGATGTGTTGGCCCGTATTCTTTACGGCCTGCGAACCTCCATCCTGTTCGGACTGACCCTCACTCTTGGCAGCTCTCTGATCGGCATCACCGTTGGTGCCATTCAGGGGTTTTATGGGGGCAGTATCGATCTTTACGGTCAGCGTTTTCTGGAGGTCTGGTCTGGTCTTCCCATTCTCTATCTACTGATTATTCTCTCGGGATTGATCGACACCGGATTTTGGAGCCTGCTTGTTATCCTGTTGCTGTTCTCCTGGATGCCCCTTGTGGATCTGGTACGGGCCGAGTTTCTGAAAGCCAAAAATTACGAATATGTGCTGGCCGCCCGAGCCATGGGCTTGCAAAACCACAGAGTGATGATTCGCCATATCCTGCCCAACGCCCTGGTAGCGACGGTCACTTTTATGCCTTTTTTACTGTGTGGCGCCATAACGACACTGGCCTCACTGGACTTTCTCGGCTTTGGGCTGCCCACCGGCTCACCCTCTCTTGGTGAGCTGATCGCTCAGGGCAAACACAACCTGCAAGCGCCATGGTTAGGCATTGCCGCATTTATGACCACATCCTTGCTGCTTATTCTGCTGGTCTTTATTGGCGGAAGCGTCAGAGATGCACTCGACCCCCGTATGGTTTCAAAAAGCACACTCCCAGGGCAGCCATCATGACCGATCTCCAGCCGCCGGAACCACTGTTGCAACTCAGTCGTCTAACGATTCGACATAGCGCCAGTCACCGCACCCTGGTGGATAACATTGATCTGAGCATTATGCCTGGAGAGGCCGTTGCGCTAGTGGGAGAGTCTGGTGCCGGAAAATCACTGACCGCCTTTGCTATTCCCCGACTGCTACCAGAAGAGATGGCGGTGACGGGTGACATTCTGTTCGACGGGCAGCCTGTGCACCGTTTTAGTCAACGACAACTGCAGAATCTCAGGGGGGGTGACATCGGTGTCGTGTTTCAGGAACCCCAATCGGCACTCAACCCACTGCAGAAGGTGGGCGACCAGGTGGCAGAAGTGCTGATGCTGCACGAAAACCTGTCCCGTAACGGGGCAAAGCAACAGGTTCTTACCCTGTTTAAAGAGGTTGAACTGCCCAATCCTGAAGAGATAGCCAACCGTCTTCCCCATCAACTCTCCGGCGGTCAACGACAGCGGGTCATTATTGCTATGGCCATCGCCTGCTCCCCCAGGCTACTGATAGCCGATGAGCCGACCACCGCTCTGGATAGAATTCTGGCGTTTCAGTTAATGAAGTTGCTCGCAAAGCTGAGCCGCAGCCACGGTATGGCCATGCTGTTTATCACCCATGATCTTGCCCTTGCCCGCGCCTATTGCCGGCGCGTTGCGGTGATGTCCGCCGGGCGTATCGTCGAACAGAACCGGACGGAGATTCTGTTCAAACAGCCACAACATTCTGTGACCTGCGCACTCGTTAACAATCAGCTTGATGGCAAGCCCGGTCCTCTGTCGGAAACATCACGGCCCATTCTTAATCTCCACGGTTTTTCTGCATTTTACGGGAAAAAGCCCAGACGTTTTTGGCGCAAGAAAACACCCGATAAGCCGGTGATCGATAGTATTGATCTTTCTATTCAAGCCGGCGAAACCCTGGGAATTGTCGGTGAGAGTGGTTCCGGTAAAACCTCCCTTGGTCTGGCGATCCTGAAAATGTTACGCAACGAGGGGGATGTCTATTTTTGTGAGCAGCCGGTTCACCAACTCAGCGAAAAAGAGTTCCGGCCACTTCGGAAAAATATTCAGCTGGTCTTCCAGGATCCTTTTAACAGCTTGAATCCCCGTATGAATGTACGACAGATTGTGGAAGAAGGTCTGACAATTCACACCGCGCTCTCTGCAACTGAGCGGCTGCAGCTTATTAAACAGACTCTGTCTGATACCGGTTTTGAACCGACGCTGCACGACATGATTTTAAACCGTTATCCCCATGAATTTTCCGGAGGTCAGCGACAGCGTATCGCTCTGGCCCGAGCGCTGATTCTGCAACCGGCGCTGATGATTCTCGATGAGCCAACTTCATCCCTCGATCGCGCCCTTCAGCTGCAACTCGTCAACCTGCTGCGGAATCTTCAACAAAAACGACAGATGTCCTATCTATTTATCAGCCATGATCTCTCGGTAGTTCGAGCCTTGAGCCACCAGATCGCTGTGATCAAAGACGGTGTGATTATCGAGAGCGGAAAGACCGAACAGCTGCTGGTCAACCCGAAACATGAGTACACCCGCGCCCTGATTCAGGCGGCTTTTCCTAATTTATAACGAATGGGGAGCAGCTGTCTTTTGGTTCGGAACAGGATATGTCTGTTGTGTATCAGATCCTGTTCCGAACCAAAAGAGAGTTGCGCGGCCCCCGAGCGAGATCAAACAATACTGGGGATCCCTTAGAGTATGATTGTATAATATAGTTTATAGATAATGGACCAAGACGGATCATGGAGAGTTAATCTACCAAAGCTCTTTTACCATCAAGGCATCAGCACAATTGGCAACGCCTTCCGCTGACGACAATACCCCAGGTTTGAAGGCCAGCGCCTGCCACCCGGTCGGATATTGCAGATCATAGGGAGCCGCTATCGAATGATCCACATGGAATCCAGTACGACCGTAGTAGCTGGGATCTCCGTAAACAAGGACGATATCAACGCTGCGACTCTTAAGCTCTTCCAGCCCCACTCTGATTAATTGAGTACCAATCCCCTGCTTCTGACAGTCTGGAGAAACGGCCAATGGCGCGAGAATAGCGACTGATAGATTGGCATTGCCTTCTATTTTTACGGCACTGAAAATCACATGACCCACGACAATATCTTTCTGTTCTGCGACCAGTGATAACAGAGGCTGAGCCGATGGATCGTTGATCAGATCCACGGCCAGTTGGGCGACAGTGTCAGCTTCTGAGGGATCGAACGTGTTTTTATGGAGAGCATGGATAAGCTCCCGCTCATCGGAACGGGATGATCGGATTTGCATTATGATTCCAGAGTAAACTGTGACAGCAGCGAAACCGCTTTCCGCTCCTGCCTCGCATTATTTAACAAGCCGATTTAGCAACCAGAACTAGCAACCGGTCAATTTTGCCTTGGGGAAGAGGCGGAAAAAGTTGTCGGCCGTTGTTTGCCCCATCTCCTCGACGGAAACACCTTTCAGATCCGCAAGAAATTGGGCAACGTCCACAACAAAGCGTGGTTCATTGGAGTGGCCACGGTGAGGGACAGGGGCAAGATAGGGGGAGTCCGTCTCGATCAGCATTCGATCGAGGGGCATCTTGCGGGCAATCTCCCGCAGCTCTTCCGCATTACGGAAGGTCACGATACCTGAAAAAGAGATATAGAAACCGAGATCCATCGCCGCTTTCGCCATCTCCCAGCTCTCTGTGAAACAGTGCAAGACACCAGCGGCCTCACGACTGGCATGGCTCTTAAGCAGATCAAGGGTATCCTGACGGGCATCACGGGTGTGAACAATCACCGGCAGCGCTGCCGTTTTGGCCACCTGTAACTGGGTGACGAAGCGTTCCTGCATGGTCTCTTTACGGTCTTTGGCGTAGTAATAATCCAGACCCGTCTCCCCAACAGCCACCACTTTTTCATGTTGGGTGAGCGCAAGCAGCTCTTCAGCGGTCGCTTCCCGAACGTTATCTTCCAAAGGGTGAATACCCACAGAAGCCCAGATATTTGGCTGTTGCGCCAATGCCAGAACCGCAGGGAAGTTCTCCCTATCAATACAGACACAGAGCATACCGCTAACGCCAGCGGCACGGGCCGCCGCTATGGCCGCGTGCACATCGCCGCCATAGGGACTCAGATCGAGGCGATCAAGATGACAGTGGGAGTCAATAAACATAGTTCTTATATATAGCCCTTCAAGACACAGAACCGCCCTGAATCCAGGGCAGAACAGATAATTACATGGTGTTGGTAGGACGGTCAGACTTCTGGGCAGCGGCCAGATAGGTTTTGATCTTCCCGGACACCACATGCTCTGCATCAGTAAACTGGACACCAATCCCCGGCTTGCGGCTACCCTGAGCACCGACCGGTGTCACCCAGACGACGCGGCCAGCGACCGGCAGCGTGTCCGGCTCGTCCATCAGCGTCAGTCGCAGGAAAACTTCATCCCCCACCTCATAATCGTTGAGCGTAGGGATAAACAACCCACCCCCTTTCAAAAAAGGCATATACGCAGCGTACAGCGTCGGTCGGTCATTGATGGTAATCGTGAGCATATTGCTTCGCCCAGCTCGTGTATCCGCCATGATTTATGTCCACCGTGAGGAATGAATAGAGGCCAGCACGCTCCAGCAGAGACGCGACTACCCCTTCATTATATTGTATACACCTGAGACTTTACACGCTTAGCCCCAGCCAGCGCACCAGAACAGACTCCAGCAGCAGCTGCTTGTTCAGATTGACCTGAGACAACACCAAAGCTCGTTGCTTCACCAGCCATCCCTGCATCTCCAGCAAGCTCCGCTGACCGGCCCGGTCGGAAATATAGCGCAACATCGGGGCCATATCGGTGGTGGCCAGAAAGCTATCCTCTCCCGACGCCTGGTAACGCACCATCTCCTGCAACCAGAGTGTGAGCCATTCCAGAACAATAGCCGTATCAAAACCCTGCCACTTCAACGCCAGCTCTGCCGGCGTCTTTCGCCCTTTGGTCAGCTCGGCTAAATCCACCTTCATAACTTCTCGTTGCTCCAGCAGCCCCTCTTGCTCATAGCGAAGCGCTGTCGAAGGCTCTCCTGCTGCCAGTTGCAACAGGGTCAGAGCACGGTTTTCATCATCGATATGGTTTTTCAGCCACTGCAGAGCCAACGCGGTGGAGGGTCTGGAGAACAGTAACTGCTGACAACGACTGCGAATCGTTGGCAGCAGACCATTGACCTGTTCACTGACCAGCAACATCAGCGTATCCCGCCCCGGCTCTTCCAGACATTTCAGCAGCGCATTGGCCGAACTGATATTCATACTCTCTGCCGGACACAGCACAACCACACGATACCCTCCCTGCTGAGCAGTCTTCTCGGTGAATTCGATCATGTGGCGTACCTGTGCCACTTTGATCTGCTTGCCACGCGCTTCCGGTTCAATCAAAAGCAGATCGGGATGGGTTCCGGCGCTGTTCAACTGACAGTTTCGACACTGGCCACAGCTCTGTCCGCCGGTTCGGTTCTGACAGAGCACATACTGGGCAAACGCCAGAGCAAACTGTCGTTTACCCACGCCGGTCTGCCCACGCAACAATAGCGCGTGGGGCAGTTTATTATTCATTAAACGACGACATAACTGCTGCCAGTTGTCGCCATGCCAGGCCATCGGTTTTACCAGATGAGAGCCTTCAGCAGGAGGAGAGCCTTCAGC
>CAMRBW010000122.1 GCA_947040555.1 uncultured Oceanospirillales bacterium
GAGGAACATCCGTCATTATTTTTAATAATTGGATCAGCTCCCGCCTTAATCAAGATTTCAATTTGCCATTCGCTCTGATTGCGAATAGCTTGATGTAATGGTGTGTCTCCCCTTTCACCAGGCAGATTTACGTCGGCACCAAGCTGGATCAATAACAGCAACGCATCATTATTTTGATCACCTCTGGATTCTAACGCACGAGTCAGCACTGAATAATCTTCAAAAACCCCATTAATATCTGCGCCGTGATCTATAAGTAAGTAGCTAGCCAATTGCTTTCGCATAAAAGCGCCCACCAGGCTGCCCGTCAGAGGGGCTGGTAATGGGAATATTTATCAGTACTAAGTACTCAGACAACCGTAATAGAATATTCCCTGCTCCAGAGTCCAGTAATAGCAGGCATGCGGTGGAACAAAATGGCCAAATATTTAGTTAAATTAATAATAAAAGACAATAGACTTAGTTTTACGAGCTTTACGTATACCCTTGGATATCCAACAGGTAGCGAAAGTTCAATCAGAAGAAATACGGTGAAGTGACGGGCCCGAGTAACCGCTGAACGGAACTCGGGCTTAGAAATAAAAGACGGTAAATCAAAAAGTGGTCAGCTCTTAAAGAGCCACAACCGCACCCAGTGCGATCTCAACCATCTCATTAAAGGAGAGCTGACGCGCTTCAGCATCCAGCTCTTCGCCTGTACGGATATGGTCGCTGACAGTACAGATGGCCAGACCGTTAGCACCAAACTCGGCACACACGCCGTATAGACCGGCGGCTTCCATCTCCACACCCAGAATGTTGTACTTTTCCATTACATCAAACATGGATGAATCAGGATTGTAGAACAGATCGGCGGAGAACAGGTTACCCACTTTGACAGAGACACCCTGAGCACGGGCGGCAGCCACAGATTTCTCCAGCAGATTAAAGTCACAGATGGCAGAGAAGTCGTGATCTTTGAAGCGCATGCGGTTCACCTTGGAATCGGTGCAGGCACCCATACCGATCACCACATCACGCACTTTCACATCGGCCGAGATGGCACCACAGCTGCCGACACGGATCAGGTTCTTCACGCCGTATTCCGTGATCAGCTCTTTGTAATAGATAGAAGCGGAAGGGATACCCATACCGGAACCCATCACCGATATGCGTTTGCCCTTATACATACCGGTAAAACCAAGCATGCTGCGGACGTTGGTGACCTCTTCAGCACCTTCCAGAAAGGTTTCGGCGATATGCTTGGCACGCAGCGGGTCACCGGGCAGCAGCACGGTTTCTGCAAAAGCACCTGCAACTGCATTGATATGAGGAGTAGCCATTGAAAATCCTCCAGTGGCAGCGCAAATAAAAGTAGAGAGTGCGCTGCCTTTTACATTGAGTTAGTAAATTTCTTTCAGGAAGCTGGTGCCATAGTCCAGCTTTGACAGGCCAAAGTGCTCGGCCAGCGTCTGACCCAGATCGGCAAAGGTCTCCCGCTGCCCCAGATCAATCGGCTTGACACCAGGGCCGGCAAAGATCACCGGCACATGCTCACGGGTGTGGTCGGTGCCGTGCCATGTGGGATCACAGCCGTGGTCGGCGGTCATCACCAGCAGATCACCGGGCTGAAGCTTTGCCACCATCTCCGGCAGCCGGGCATCAAACTCTTCCAGACCGGCAGCATAACCGGGCACATCACGACGGTGCCCCCAGGCGGAGTCAAAATCGACAAAGTTGGTAAACACGATGGAACGGTCACCGGCGGCATCGACCTCTGCCAGCGTGGCATCAAACAACGCGTTAAAGCCGGTTGCCTTAACCTGTTTGGTGATGCCCTGATTGGCAAAGATATCAGCGATTTTGCCGATGCTGACCACTTCGCCACCGTTTTCCGCCAGACGATCCAGCAGAGTAGGCGCCGGTGGCAGTACCGAGTAGTCGTGGCGGTTGCCGGTGCGGGCAAATTCTCCGGCGCTGGGGCCAACAAAGGGACGGGCAATGACTCGGCCAATGTTGTAGTCGTCCAGCAGGCCGCGAGTGATTTCGCACAGCTTGTAAAGATTGTCGAGACCGTAGCTCTCTTCGTGGCAGGCGATCTGGAATACGCTGTCCGCAGACGTATAAACGATCGGCTTGCCAGTGCGCATATGCTCTTCGCCCAGCTCATCGAGAATAACGGTTCCGGATGAATGGCAGTTACCCAGCACGCCGGGCAGCCCCGCCTCTTCAATCAGCTTGTCCAGTAGTTCCTGGGGGAAGCTGTTGCTCTTTTCATGGAAGTAACCCCAGTCAAACAGCACGGGAACACCGGCCATCTCCCAATGACCGCTCGGCGTATCCTTACCGCTGGATAGCTCTGCGGCATAGGCATAAGCACCGGCGGTTGCCGGCACTTCCGGCATCCCTTCCGCCCACTGGCCCGTGGAGCCCTTGTGGGCATGGAGCAGCCCCATGGCGCTGAGATTGGGCAGCGCCAACGGGCCACTACGATCAATATCAGCACGACCGGCGGCGCACTCCCGGGCGATATGCCCCAGAGTATCGGAACCGGTATCTCCGAACTTTTCTGCATCTTCTGCCGCACCAATTCCGAAGGAATCCAGCACGAGAATAATGGCTCTTGTCATTCCTGCTCTCCTGCAGGTCTTGCTTACAGACCTGCTTGTTTCAGGTTTTTTATCGGCCTCAGCAGCCTGTGACCCGTTCGTAGACACAAGGTTCAACCACAGGACGCTGTTCGGTAATCTCCATGGCGTGGACGACCATGGCTGCAGCCTGTTGCCACTGGGCTTCAGAGGCCGCATGGATCATCGCCAGAGGTTCACCGGCAGCAATCGTTTTACCCAGACCTGCAACGTGAGTCAGACCCACGCTGTAGTCTATCGCTTCTCCCGGTGCACGACGACCGCCGCCCAACTGAACAACCGACAGACCCAGGGTACGGGTATCAATACGACCAATAAAGCCGGTTTGCTCCGCAGTTACCGGACGAATAATATCCGCCTTTGGCAGATAGAAATCGTAGCGTTCAACAAAGTCAGCCGGGCCACCCAGCAGATGCACCATTCGACCGAAAATCTCGGCAGCACGGCCATCGGCCAGACACGCTTCCAGCTTGCGGCGAGCTTCGTCCAGATCAACAGCCATGCTGGCGGAGACCAGCAGGTCTGCGCCCAGGGCGACCGTGACTTCGTAAAGCCTCGGGTTCTGCTCTTCTCCCTTCAGGAAGCGCACCGCCTCGCGCACCTCAACCCCGTTACCGGCGCTGTTGGCGAGGCACTGGTTCATATCGGTGAGCAGGACGGTGGTTTTCACCCCGGCACCGGTCGCCACGGCCGCGATGCTTTCTGCCAACTCACGGGATTTCTCGTAGGTCGGCATAAAGGCACCGCTGCCCACCTTGACATCCATCACCAGCGCATCCAGACCTTCAGCCAGTTTCTTGGCCAGAATGGAGGCGGTGATCATATCGATGGATTCCACTGTGGCGGTCACATCGCGGATGGCGTAGATGCGTTTGTCCGCCGGAGCCAGCGTGCTGGTCTGGCCAACAATGGCGACACCACACTCACGTACCGCCGTGCGCAGCAGCTCTTCGCTGATGCTGGTCTGGTAACCGGGAATACTGTCCAGCTTGTCCAGCGTACCGCCGGTATGACCGAGACCACGGCCAGAGATCATCGGCACGTAACAGCCACAGGCGGCCAGCATCGGGCCGAGCATCAGGCTGACCATATCGCCGACACCGCCAGTGGAGTGCTTGTCCACCACCGGGCCGTGCAGACCTTCACTCTGCCAGTTGAGCACGGTGCCGGAATCACGCATGGCGGTGGTCATGGCGATACGTTCCGGCATAGTCATGCCATTAAAGTAGATGGCCATGGCCAACGCACCGACCTGACCTTCTGAAACGCTTTCGTCAGTGACACCGCGAATAAAAGCCTGGATGTCCTGCTCGGACAGCACCTGACCTTCACGCTTCTGACGAATCACTTCCTGGGGGAGAAACATGATTAGTAACCTCCGGCGTCTACGTTACCTTCAGCCAGACCCAGAGTCTTCAGCAGGTTCACCAGCAGGCTGCTGGCACCGAAGCGGTAGTGGGCTGGAGTGATCCAATCGGCGCCCATAATCTCGGCGGCGATATCCAGATGCACCTGGGCATCTTCGGCGGTACGCACACCGCCAGCAGGCTTGAAGCCGACATCCTGGCCGCTGTCCTTGATCGCCTGCAACATGATGCGGGCCGATTCCGGCGTAGCGTTCACTGGCACTTTGCCGGTGGAGGTTTTGATGAAATTTGCACCCGCTTCGATGGCGGTCATGCTGGCTTTGCGGATCAGTTTCTCTGTTTTCAGTTCACCGGTCTCGATGATCACTTTCAGCAGAATGCCAGTACCGCAGGCCTCTTTCACCGCCTTGACCAGTTCAAAACCAACGGTTTCATTACCGGCGATCAGGGCGCGGTACGGGAAGACCACATCCACCTCATCGGCACCCAGAGCCACGGCCTCTTCGGTTTCACGGACGGCAC
Source organism: uncultured Oceanospirillales bacterium (assembly GCA_947040555.1). Lineage (GTDB taxonomy): Bacteria > Pseudomonadota > Gammaproteobacteria > Pseudomonadales > Endozoicomonadaceae > Sansalvadorimonas. The sequence continues at coordinate 4,517 of CAMRBW010000122.1, forward strand.
GGGCGATATCGTCGCTGCCATCGGGGAAGTTGGTGACCGTCGCCACCTTGACCTGGCTCAGACCCAGCTCCTTCAGCGCCTTCTGGGCCACAGGAACCATGCGGGGATATACACAAACGGCCGCCGTGTTACCGGCAGCCGTTTGAGAACTTTTCACAAGATTGATAATGACTTCAGGGGTGTCATCAAGATTGAGGGACGTATTGTCCATCAAGGTGAGGGCAAGTTTGCTGCTGGTTGTTAAATCAGACATAGCACTTCTCTCTAATGTACCAGTCCACAAACTATAGCGGGCGGATCTGGCAAGGGAAGTAAACTGGCAGAGCTGCAACAAATGTCCTCTGCCAGTTTACGAAGAGATGCTCGTTTCAAAACATCTCTTTACAGGGGCGCCGGTTTTCGAAAGAAACTATAGCCCCTGATATTCTGTTACAGGGACAAAAACAGACCGGCAATAGCCGCACTCATAAAGTTGGAGAGTGAACCGGCCAATACGGCCATCAGACCCATGCGGGCGATATCGCTACGGCGGCTCGGCGCCAGACTACCCAGACCACCCAACAGAATGGCAACAGAGGAGAGGTTGGCAAAACCACACAGGGCGAAAGTGATGATAGCCTGACTATGTGCACTCAGGGTCTCTTTGATAGTGACGAAGTCCATGTAAGCCACGAACTCATTCAGGACAATCTTCTGACCGATCAGGGCACCCGCCTGCAGCACCTCATTGGCCGGGATGCCAAGAATCCAGGCCAGAGGGGCGAAGACATAACCCAGAATCATCTGCAAAGAGAGGTTGTCCATGCCGAAAACACCGCCGAGGCTACCCAGCAAACCATTCAGCATGGCGATCAGGGAGATAAAGGCCAGCAGCATGGCACCGACGTTAGCCGCCAGCATCAGACCACTGGAAGCACCCTGAGCCGCAGCGTCCAGCACGTTGGCAGGTCGGTTTTCCTTGCTCAGTCGCTCCAGCTCATCGGCCTTGCTATCGGTGTTCTCTCCCGTCTCAGGCTTCATGATCTTGGCCATCAACAGACCACCGGGAGCCGCCATAAAACTGGCCGCAATCAGATATTTCAGATCGACACCCAGGCCTGCGTAACCCGCCATAACCGAACCGGCAATAGAGGCGGTACCACCCACCATAATGGCGAACAGCTCAGACTGGCTCATGTGAGCAATGTAGGGTTTGACCACCAATGGCGCTTCCGTCTGACCAACAAAGATGTTGGCCGTCGCAGACATGGATTCGGTACGACTGGTGCCCAGGGCCTTTTGCAGAGCCCCCCCCAAAGTACGGATAATCAGCTGCATGATGCCGAGGTAATAGAGGGTAGCTATCAATGCGGAGAAGAACACGATAATAGGCAGAACGTGGAAGGCAAAGACAAAGCCAACACTACTGGCAGGAGTCCCCAGAGAGCCAAACAGGAAGCTGACACCCTCACCGGCATAGTTGATCACGCTCTGCACTCCCGTAGTCAGACCGTTCAAAAAAGTTTGACCGACCGGAACATAAAGAACAAACGCTCCAAGACTCGCTTGAATGGCAAAAGCACCACCCACAGTGCGCCAGTTGATCGCTTTGCGGTTATCAGAAAGGAGAAATGCTATCCCTAAAAGACAGACTATCCCCAAAAGACTAAAGCCAACTTGTACCATTTAATGTCCGCTCCCAACGCTTTTATTGTATCTACTCGATACCTGATAAAATCTGTCCAACCGATAGATACACGACATTTAATCCGTATTACCAATTCAGCAAGATTTGTAAATTGAAGAACGGCGCTATTGTCCACAAACAAACGCTCATACGGTTGACATAAATCAAACAGATGTCTTTTATTTGTTCGTAGACTAATAGGTTTTTTTACGTACTTTTCAGGAGGGGAAAGATGTGCTGAAAATAGATGTGGATCACATTATCTGTGTTTTTTTAAAAAAACCCCTGGCATATCAGGCAGGGAGATAATTATCAGGTATCGCTCGCTCAACCCGCCCGCCAGTACCACAAAGAAGGCGTTGGAGTCTGTATGGCGCCCAGCCACTTTACCGAGCATATGCTGCAAAACGGCCTGCTGGTCAGCCGACCGGCACCCTCCCTTATCTACAACAAGGAGTGCCTGCTGGCATGGAATAAGGAAAATATGGGCGGCACAACGCCGGATCCTGGACTGGCTTGGCAGTCAGGAAATTATCCAGACAGTGGTTGAGTTATCGTCCGGGGATGGCTCACATAGATATTTCGTAGCCGTATAACTAACGAGTCAACAGCAAAATAGTCTGACTCTAAAGCACGTGAATCAGCTCACTCGATAAAATCCGCCCTGATACTCTCACATCAAATGAGGTAAGCGTAAAGAGCGGGTTTTTGCCGAAATACCTGAAAGGGAGGAATCAAATAACTTCGATGTTCTCTGCTTGAGGGCCTTTCTGCCCCTCCGTCACAGTGAACTTTACACGCTGGCCTTCAACCAGAGTGCGAAAACCGGAACCAACGATTGAACGGAAATGGGCAAACACATCAGGACCATTGTCCTGCTCAATGAAACCATAACCTTTGGATTCGTTAAACCACTTAACGATGCCAGTAGTCTCAGACATACTCTCTTATCCTAATTGCTAATAACATTCATACTCAGCTCATAAGAAGCTAATTACCAATACAGGTAAAAGCTGCTTTTGAACCATACACTTGTTATGACCACACTTATCGAAATAAATTCAGCCCCCCCCTTCAGAGTCATCATTCATAATCGAATGACACCTCCAACTGCAGGTGTACACTACATGTATGATTCCACCGAGTCCCAGCCAGTATATACCCATACTCTGGACTGGCAATGAAAAAAATCCAATATCACAATTTTTTGTTAAATAACAAACTACAAGGTGCGCACTCTATTTACTTTCATCTCCACACAGAGCCTTTCGATTTGATCTGTCCATAGTTTTTTCCCTTTTTTATTCTTGTAACATTTTGCCTTGATTCTGCTTTTATTTACGATGATATCCTCATGTTATTAAAATAAATAATTCCAGTAATTTTAATAACTTATCAGCCTTTAGGCAGGCCACATGCCATTTATTCAAGGTTTACATGGCATTTGTTCGAGGTTTAAATGAAGAGTGCGGCAAAAATGTTAGCAGCTATAACACCCGTGTCATGGATAAGGTACACTCTGACAGCAAGTCTCCCCGCACCCCGATGACGCCGACCCCTTTTTTTATATCCATAAATCTGCACAATATGATGATGAACAACCGCATGAGCAACATGCATGATCAACCGCATAACCAATAATAAAATTAATAATAAAAACAACAGGATTAGCTAAAAAACCATGCTTTATGTTTCCTATATAGCGAGCAAAGGTCGCGGGGTGTTAACCAGTAAAACAATCAAACGTGACACAATCATAGAGCGCTGCCCCGTTATTGTCGTTCATCCAGAACAGATCGATTATCTGCAGGAAACAGCACTCAATGATTACTACTTTTGCTGGGGAAAAAACCAGAAAAGCGCTGCCATAACCCTTGGCTTTGGATCAATGTATAACCATTCTTATACCCCGAATGCCCTCTATCGCCCCTGCCTGGACGAGCAAATTATGGAGATCGTGGCAATCAAAACTATTCTTTCCAACGAAGAGATCACCTTTAATTACAATGGCTCCCCCAACGACAAAACCCCCTTATGGGGCTGCGATACCATAGAATGGATGACCTAAAGAATGGGGTGAGCCAGGCACAGAGGGCGTTAAAACTATGAATACCACCGTACTGATAACCGGAGCCAATCGCGGGCTGGGGCTGGAGTTTGTCCGCCAGTATCTCAACGCGGGAGCCCATGTTATCGCCACCGCTCGCTCCCCCGAAAGCAGTCACAACCTGATTGCGCTAAAAAACAGCTTCGGCGAACAGCTCTCAATCTTTCCTCTGGACGTGGTCAACCAAGTCGACATCCAGACGCTGCCCCAAAGCCTTGCGGGGCGTCCCATCGACATGGTGATCAACAACGCCGGCATCTACGGCCCCAAGGATGAGCGCAAGGATCTGGATAATCTTGACCTGACCATCTGGCAAGAGGTACTGACTATCAACACCATCTCTCCCCTGCTGGTCACCTCGGCACTGCTACCCAACCTGCGCGCCGGACGGCAGAAAAAGATCATCTTTATCAGCAGCGCCTACGGCAGTATCACCTCCGCCAGAGCAGACACCGGCAGCTACTACTACAGCAGCTCCAAAGCGGGCATGAATATGGCGGTGAAGAAGTTGAGTGATGAGCTGGCAGACGAAGGGTTCACCTGCATCTGCGTAAGCCCAGGATGGGTAAAAACAGATATGGGTGGAGAAGATGCAGAGCTGAGCCCGGAGGAATCCATCCATCGGGTGCGGGCGATTATCGACAAAATAACACCCTCCGATAACGGCGGGTACTTCAGCAGTCAGGGCAAACCGATGCCCTGGTAATCAGGGATGATAATTAAGGACATCCATATATTTTTTACGAAACAGAAAAAAACTGTGGATGTCCTCAACCAGATTCGTCGACAAAATAACACCCTCCGATAACGGCGGGTACTTCAGCAGTCAGGGCAAACC
>CAMRBW010000123.1 GCA_947040555.1 uncultured Oceanospirillales bacterium
ATTGGGAAACGCTTCATTGGGAAACGCTTCATTGGGAAAAAAGTAGGGATAGATTTATTTGTGGCAATAGATATAGACATCCCCCGGCAACTGCTCACGCTCACCCTTGCTACGGAGAGCAGCACGGGAGCTATTGAACATCAATGCATCAAACGTCAATGGCCGATCTCCTCTGGAGCTAAAGGTGTCGGACAGCAGACCGGTAGTTGGCAGACGCCCTTGGGCAAACATATTATTCGCGCCAGAATCGGGGATGGTCTGCCATCCCGTGCCGTATTTCGGGCCCGACGTTATACCGGAGAGATATGGACGCCAGAGCGGCACGATCAATTCCCTGGGCGGGACTGGATTTTGGGGCGGATTCTCTGGCTCTGTGGTACAGAGCCAGGCTTTAACCGCCTTGGTGATGTCGACTCCCAGCGCCGCTATATTTACATCCATGGCACTCCGGACAGTGAGCCGATGGGCATAGCAGCGTCCCACGGCTGTATTCGTATGCACTGTGATGATCTGCTGGCGCTTTTTTCGTTGACCGCTCCCGGCATGGTCATCAATATTCATGAATAGATTTTGCACCAGTCAATAATAAAACCTCTTGTCGGGAGACGGATATACATGACCCATTCCGCTGAAAAATTTCTGGTGGCTGACCTTCAGGGGCTCACACTCTCGGATGAAGAGCGCAGTCGTCTATCCCATACCGCTTTGGCCGGGATCATTCTCTTTGCCCGCAATTTTGAATCCCGTCGCCAGCTGATAGCGCTTATTGACGATATTCGCAGCGTCAATCCTGAGCTGTTGATTATGGCGGATCAGGAGGGCGGGCGTGTTCAGCGTTTTCGTGGCGATGGCTTTACCCTGGTTCCACCGATGGGGGTTCTGGGACAGCTCTATCTTACCGAGCCGGACGCTGCCCTGGCGTTGACGCGGGAGATTGGCTGGTTGCTGGCCTCAGAGCTGGGGGCCTGTGGCATCGATCTTGGGCTGGCTCCGGTACTGGATCTGGATCGTGGCATCAGTCGGGTGGTGGGTGACCGAAGCTTTGGTGCCTGTCCCGAAGCGGTCTCGGCGCTTGGGGTGGCCTATGTGGCAGGGCTCCATGAGGGGGGAATGTCTGCGGTTGGTAAACATTTTCCGGGCCATGGCGGTGTGGGGGCAGATTCCCATACGGCGCTACCGGTTGATAACCGTAGTGCGGCAGAGATCAACGACGATCTAAAGCCTTTCGAAGACCTTGTGAAAGCCGGATTGGATGCGGTGATGCCCGCCCATATTCGTTTTCCGGCTGTTGATAGTCAGGCGGCAGGGTTCTCACAACAGTGGCTGAATAATATTTTACGACAGCGTATAGGTTTTCAGGGCGTGGTGTTCAGTGACTGCCTGAGTATGGCCGGTGCATCTATCGGCGGTGATATTGTCGCCCGCACTGAGAAAGCGCTCTCTGCAGGTTGTGATCTGGCTCTGATCTGCAATAACCCTCAGGATGTTGTTCATCTGCTTGCGTGTCTGGATAGTGGTCAGATGGTGGTACCCGGTAACGGCGAAGAACGCGCTGCGCGAATAGAAAATATGCGGTCTAAGTGTTCAGTGTCGTGGGATGAACTTTTTGTCAGTGAGCGTCGGGAGCGTGTGCTGGAATGGATAACCGCGCTGGTGGAAAGAGCATAAATCTGGATATTTTTACGTATGTTGTGATTTTATTTTACCAATAGTTGACTACTGTCAATTATCTTTTTTGGTTTCGTTAACTATACTCCCCTGCGAAAATAACCTCACATATTGGACTCTGCTCCATGCCGGATCGACAAATGTCCTTCTGAATCGTGAGGTTTTGTTTATTTCTGATGGAGCCCCTCCTTTGAGTCACGATACCTTGGCAAAAGAACGGGAGCTGTTCTTGCTGTCCCCGCTTTCTGGTCTGGTTGTTCCCATTCATGAAGTGCCTGATCCTGTTTTTGCTGAACGCATGATGGGTGATGGTATTGCAATTGACCCAACCGGAAATACACTGCTCTCCCCTGTAGACGGCACTGTTATTCAGTTCTTCAAGACCGGTCATGCGCTGACCCTTCAAACTGAAGACGGTGTAGAAATTCTGATTCATATCGGTCTGGAAACGGTCACCCTGAACGGTGAGGGTTTCAAACCTCTGGTTCTGGAAGGTGACAAGGTGAAGGCCGGTCAGCCACTGCTGGAGTTTGATCTCGACTTTCTGGCACGTAATGCCCGCAGTCTGATCAGTCCGATTATTATTACGTCCTCCCAGGCTGAAACTTTGTCCTGTCAGGCTTCTGGTGCTGTGGTAGCAGGCCAGGATCGTTTGATGGTTCTTGGTGGCAGCAGCAAGAGCTCCACCGCTCAAGCCACAAATCAAGCCACAGATCAAGCCGTCGCTGAAAGCGTAGCGATCGATAGCTCTGGTAAGCCGGATGCACAGTCTGATGTGCTGATTCCTAACCCGACCGGTCTCCATGCTCGTCCTGCGGCAATTTTTGTTAAACAGCGCAAAGCGTTCTCGGCAGAGATCAAGTTGGGTTGCAATGGCGTTGAAGGCCGTTCCGACAGCGTCACCGAGATCATGAAGCTCAACACCAGTCAGGGCGATGTGCTGACGATCAAGGCTTGGGGTTCTGATGCCGCTGTCGCTGTGGAAACACTGATTGCTGCCGTTCAGGGCGGTCTGGGTGAAGATGTTTCCGGCTTCAATCCTGCGATGGCTGCCGCCGGTGAGGAGCTGCCGGAAGAGGCTCCGTTGTTAAGCTTTGGCAGTCAAGATCCTAACCGTCTGGCGGGCGTGAAAGCGGCTACCGGTATGACGGTTGGTTACATTGTCCATGCCGGTGATCTTGAGTTTGTCTACGAAGACCGTGCCGAAGACGGTGCCGCTGAACGAAGAAAACTGGACGACAGTCTGCTGGTTGTGCGTAAGACCCTGACTCATCTGGTCTCTTCACTGCAAAGTGAAGGTAAGCAGGAGCAGGCGGATATCTTTGCTGCGCACCTGGAACTGCTGGATGATCCGGCGATCACGGCAGCCGCAAAAGCCCGTATCAATGAAGGCTTTAGTGCACCGTTTGCCTGGGACAAAGCGATCGGGGATGAAGTGAGTGCCCTGCGAGGTTTGAATAATCCGATATTGGCTGGGCGTGCGGCGGATATTCAGGATGTGGGCAACCGCGTTCTTGCGGATCTGACCGGTGTCTCCGTAATGGCTGATGCCTGGCCGGAAAATGCCATTCCGGTGTACAAGGATGTGACCCCCTCCGATCTGCTGACGCTGGATCTGGACAGGGTTGCCGGACTCTGCAGCCTGGAAGGTGGCGCCAGCTCCCATGCGGCGATTATCTCCCGCTCTCTGGATCTGCCTTATCTAGCCGGTGTGGATAGCAAGATTCGCGAACTGGAGAACGGTACCCAGATTATTCTGGATGCGGATAAAGGCTTTGTGCAGCTGAATCCAACGACAGAAGACGTTGAATACTGTAAGACTTTCAAGCAGAAGGCAGAGGCTGAGTATCAGGCGGCTCTGGCTTGTGCTTCCGGGCATGCAGTGACTACTGATGGTATTGCTATCGAGATTGCCGCTAATATCGGCAGTCTGGCGGATGCCAAAAAAGCCGTTGAGCTGGGTGCAGAAGGCGTTGGTCTGCTACGTACCGAGTTCCTCTACCTGGAGCGAACCACTGCGCCAAGCGAAGATGAACAGACCCAGATCTACACCGATATTCTGAAAGCGATGGGTCCTGAGCGTCCGGTGATTATCCGTACTCTGGACGTTGGTGGTGATAAGCCGCTGCCCTATCTGCCTCTGCCTGCGGAAGAGAATCCGTTCCTGGGCGAACGGGGTATTCGGGTCGGTATCAACCGTCCGAGCATTCTGCGTACTCAGATTCGTGCGTTACTGCGCAGTGCCAATGCCGGCAAACTGCGGGTGATGTTGCCGATGATCGGCGCTTTGGATGAGTTCCGTGCGGTCAAGAAGCTGATGGACGAAGAGTCCGCGAAACTAGACGTCACCGTTGAGCTGGGCATTATGATTGAAGTGCCTTCGGCAGCGATCATGGCTCGGGAGCTGGCCCGTGAAGCGGCGTTCTTCTCAATCGGTACTAATGATTTGACCCAGTACACCATGGCGATGGATCGTGGCCATCCGCGTATGGCAAGCCGTATCGACGGTCTGCATCCCGCGGTACTGCGTATGATCGCCATGACCTGCGAAGGTGCCGCCGCAGAGAACCGCTGGACGGGCGTTTGTGGTGGTCTGGCCAGTGATCTTGAAGCGATCCCGCTGCTGGTGGGGCTGGGTGTCAACGAGCTTTCTGTCAGCGTACCAACGCTGCCGCTGGTGAAGGCCAAGGTCCGTGAGTTAAATATGGACCGGTGTCGTAAGCTGGCGGCGGAAGCGCTGACAATGGAAGATGGTGCGCAGGTACGCGCACTTTTGAAAAAATGGCAAAGTCAGGAGTAAAAGAACGATGTCTTTTTTGAACACGGCGTTTGCCAACCTGCAGAAGGTTGGTAAGGCGCTCATGCTGCCGGTAGCGGTTCTTCCCGCTGCAGGTATTTTGTTAGGGATTGGTGCTGCCAACTTTGGTGCCACTTCCGAGGTCATCATCCTGATCCAGTCGATCATGGAGCAGGCGGGTGGAGCCATTTTTGGTAACCTGCCTTTGATCTTCGCAATTGGTGTTGCCCTGGGCTTCACCGAAAATGATGGTGTTGCGGCACTGGCCTCCCTGGTGGGTTATGCGGTCATGATCTCGGTGATGGGCGTCATCGCTCAACACATGGGTATCGAAACCAAACTGATCATGGGTATGCCTTCCATCGATACCGGCGTTATGGGCGGTATTATCATTGGTGGTGTTGCGGGTGCGCTGTTCAACAAGTACTACCGGATTCAGCTGCCAGAGTATCTGGGCTTCTTCTCCGGTAAGCGCTTTGTGCCTATCGCCACCTCCTTCGTAGCGATCATCGTAGCCGCTATTCTGGTTGTGGTATGGCCGCCAATCGGCAGCGCGATTCAGAGCTTCTCCCACTGGGCCGCTAACGGTAATCCGTCTGGCGCATTCGCCCTGTACGGTGTTGTTGAACGTGCACTGTTGCCTTTCGGTTTGCACCACATCTGGAACGTGCCATTCTTCTTTGAAGTGGGCAGCTATATCGATCCAGAGACTGGTAAAGAGCTGACGGGTGAGATCGCCCGTTACGTAGCCGGTGACCCGACTGCCGGTAACATGGCTGGTGGTTATCTGTTCAAGATGTTCGGTCTGCCTGCTGCTGCTATTGCTATCTGGCACAGTGCCAAGCCAGAGAACAAGAAGCGCATTGGTTCTATCATGATCTCCGCCGCGCTGACCTCGTTCCTGACCGGTATTACCGAACCCATTGAATTCGCGTTCATGTTCGTAGCGCCGATTCTGTACGTCGTTCACGCCCTGCTGGCCGGTGTTGCCTACTTCACCTGTATCGCTCTGGGTGTTAAGCACGGCATGACCTTCTCCCACGGCTTTATCGACTTCACACTGCTCTACCCACAGTCCACTAATGGCTGGGGTATTATTGCACTGGGTCTGGTATTTGCGGCTGTTTACTACACCGTATTCCGTCTGGTTATCCGTGCCATGGATCTGAAGACCCCTGGTCGTGAAGACGAAAGCAATGAAGTCGTTGCCGTTGCCGGTGAAGGTGATGAGATGTCCAAGGCGCTGGTTGTCGCTTTTGGTGGCCCTGCCAACATCAAGTCTCTGGACGCCTGTATTACCCGTCTGCGTGTGGCTGTTCACAATCCGGAACTGGTTGACGATGTTCGTTTGAAGCAGCTGGGTGCGAGCGGTGTCGTACGTGTGGGGGGTGGTGTTCAGGCAATTTTCGGACCCAAGTCTGACAATCTGAAGACTGATATGAACATCTTCCTGCAGAACCCAGACAACGTGGTGGCTGCTGAAGAAGCGGCCAAGGCGGCTCAGTCTGGTGCAGAGGTGACTCCAGCAGCTCAGGCTGAAGCGGTTACTGAAGTTGCCGAGACTCTGGCTCTGGGCGCTGCCCTGCAGGAGACGGTTGTCGCTGCTCTGGGTGGCAAGGCCAACATTCGCTCTGCCGAGTGCTGCGCTATCAGCCGCGTTCGTATCGAACTGACTGACCTGGCTCTGCTGGATCAGGCGGCTCTGACGGCTGCCGGCATCAATGTCAGCGTCATCGACGGCCAGAACGTTGTTCATCTGGTGGTTGGTGAAGGTCAGGCGGAGATCTGGCATCAGGCACTTGCGGTCTGAATGATCTGAGATCACCTCTGTTGTTGTAAATGGCGCCCGGCTAATTCTGTTAGTCGGGCGTTGTTGCGTTATGTCTTTGAATCAAAAAAACTGCCTTGGTCATTCATCCTGACCGGTGTGTAAGTTCTGCTGTCCTTTTTTGAAGCTCTGTTGAAACTCTTTTCCCATACCGGTGCCATTAAAGCAGATAATTATCAGGCTGTTCAGCGCGGCCCTTTAGGAAGGGCTTGATCATAAAGTTGTTTCCCAAATAGATGACTATCTCTTCCAGAGGTTATAATCCTATCCTGGTTGTACCGACAGTCTGGTCAGTCGCGCAGGAGTTAGAGCCTGTTCATGACCTCTTTTTTTACTCAGGATTTCGGATCTTTCAGCTGCTCCATCGCCTTCGCTCTCCCAAGAACAATTTGCCGCCGGCCTGGGTAGTAAGTGTTGGCCTTGTCGTAAAAATACAGGGCTTCACCAAATCGCTTCTGCGCCAGCAGGACATCAGCATACAGCTCACTGGCAGGCTTTATGTTAATGGGTGGGCCATGCTCATGAACCATAGCGGCTTCCAGCCGAACAGCCCTGTTGAAATGGTCTTCCGCCTTCCGGTAGTCACCTTTTGCCATTTGTGCCATAGCCAGCAGTTGTTGCTCCATAATCGCAACAGCATCATGTTCCGCCGGTGACAGGTCTGAGAGGTCACTGTTCATAAGTGTCTGATAGCGGGCCAGATCCTGTGCCATTTGTTCGGCATCCTGTTGCTTCCAGTTGTTATAACCAGATGCGAAAATATCCATAACCACAGCACTATTGGGTGCATTTTTGTGACTGATCACCATCGTCCTTGCAGCCTGGTTTTCCTGACTCTGACCATCGCTGTCCACCAGAAATCGTGCCCTGGATAATAACAGGTATTTCTGGACTGTGATCGAGTTGGTTTTACGAAAGAGGTTTTCAATCCGTTTGACTCCCTGAAACGCTTTGTCCTCCTTTCCCTGCTGAAGAAGGCCATAAATGACCCAGCTATAACCATGGTATTCCAGGCTTGTCTCATCGAGCCCCTGATCTTTGGCCCGCTCAATAGAAGCATCCATGGCCTTCTGATTGATATCAACGACTTTGGGCCAGTCACCGAGGGTAATGTAATAATGGGTCGGCATATGCCACGCATGAATGGAGTCTGCGGCAATCTCGGTAAAACTCTCTGCTGCGGATTTGGCCAGATAAGACTGGACCGGATTCTCCGTGCCATGGATCAAATAGTGAAGGGCGCCAGGATGTTCAGGATTTTTTGCCAACACGTCACGGAACAGCATCACGGCTTCATGGTTGGTCGGGAAATCCCTGACTCCCCGGCGAGTCCCCAGAATGCTGTAGCCATAGATGACTTTGACATCCGGGTCATCAGGAAACTGTCGGTACAGATCAGCCATGGCCAGACGGAACTGCGCGTTCGGTGAACCACTCTCCCAAGGCTGAAATTTTTTAGGATTGGGTGATGCTAACAGGCGGGCCGCTTTGATGTAGCCTGCTTCCAGGGGGGTGAGCCTCTTATAATCAACGTTCTGATCCATGCGTTGAATGGCAGACTGAACCCGTTCCGGATCAACCGAGTTCCAGATCAACTTGTTACCCGCGATAATCTCTCCCCAGTAGGTCATGGCAAAACCGGGATCAAGTCGTTGAGCCTCCCGCAGAGACCATAGCGCTTCCTGGAAGGCATAGGTGTGCAGCAACTTTATGCCCATCTGGAAATGTTTGTTAGCGGCTTCACTGGAGGTGGTAACGGACATGGACATCCGTCCCAGATGTTGACCATCATGCCAGGGGGGGAAGGGAGGCACATCATCATGATCGTGGGCAGCCGGGGAAAAGCCCGACAACAGCGAAAGAACAATCAGTAAAAAAAACGGATATCGAAGAGTCACCATTGGATAAGCCTCCTTTCGGATTTTAAAGGCACTGGGCTCCAATCATTTAACCGATTAACATGGAGCTGAAGTTAGCATCCAGACTGTCGTATGAAGCTGGATCAAAGCTGGATCAAAGCACTACCGATCCCCATTGCGGAAGTGCTCAACTGTTCGAGTCGGTGATAACCCAACGCCGATCAACTTTTGCTGTAGCGTGGGGCTCATCAATATTTGTGGGGAATCACTGTCTATAAATAGCACTGATTTGTTTCCTCAGTCGGTATTTCTGGACTTTACCGGTAGCGGTCTTTGGTAATTCATCAATAATGCTAAATCGCTGTGGAGCTTTAAAATGGGTCATGTTTCAGAACTGGGAACTGGGCCCTTATCATTTAACCGACTAAAATAGAGCCAAAGCCAGCATCCGGACGTGTCGTATGAAACGGGATCAAAGTGCCACATGTCCCCATTGCGGAAGTGCACAATTAGACGTTGAAATGGTTTACGAGACGAAACACAACGGTGCTCGTCTGTTGTTTTGTTATCAGGTGTTTCGTTGTCAGGGCTGTGCGGCGATTTTCTCCGAGACCCGCGGCACACCGAAAATCCGGAAAATACTGTGGTGAAGCTGATTGATTTGGCTCATCCAATATATAATGAAGATCCAGATTATGAATATATAAAGCAAAAATCGATAGATGCTTTGAATATGATGGTTACCTTCATTAAAAATATAAAGATTAAAAAGATGCGATCTTTCTAAGTGATGTCAGAAACATCAGGCAGATAGCAGCTATTCTGCTGGAATGATCAATATTCCTATTGCTATGTCTGCCAAAACGTCACCGCACTTGTTCTCTTGTTCTCTTGTTCTCTTGTTCTCTTGTTCTCTTGTTCTCTTGTTCTC
>CAMRBW010000124.1 GCA_947040555.1 uncultured Oceanospirillales bacterium
ATCACCGGTAATGACCCCGGCCTTGTGGTGCAGTTTCAGGGGGCGGTTGGCGTTGCGAAAGTCAAAGGCCATCGGTTCGGTTATCCTGCCCGACCCCGGGGATCCCGTCAGCACGGTGATATTACCTTTATTGGTGAACCGCTCAATATCCACCTGCCCTTCAGCATAAACAACCGCACCATGGGCGGAGAGGGTGGATTCGTTAATAATCTCAGGGCAGGTAAAGGTGCCGTGGTCTGTGCCATTCACCTGTCGGCCAAGGCGGAGGGCATGGTTGGTGGCCATGACCGGGGCCGTTAGCGTCATTGTGTCTGTGATGGTAACCGCCCCGTGGCGCTGAAGAATGCCGGCGTTACCGCTGGTTATACTTCCGCTGACTTCTATTGTGGAGAATTTATATTCCGGCAGAGTGTTGGCGATATTGGCATTGGCGGCATCACCAAACACCAGAGCGCCATCCATAAAACCGGTGCCGCCGCCGTTCAGGGAGGCAGAGGAGGCAATGATCAGCTTGTGTTCTCCCGGCGGAAGAATTTTTTCTCCCCATAGATAGTCTGCTGATGTTGTATAAACCAGAGCGCTGCCGTTATCCGATAATAGACGACTATCGGCTATCAATTTTCCGGTGGCGGAACTGTCTATGGAGATAGCGGGGTGGTAGCGGGAACCGGTAACAAGGCTTGCTCCATCCCGAAGGTTAATGGTGCCATAGTTGCTGCCCGGACCTATCTTCAACACCTGTTGGTGGCCGGCATGGAGCGAGCCTCCAATATCCAGCCCCGTCACCACTGATCCTTCCGCCATGGTGATCACCTGGTAATCTGAGGCCAGGGAGACACCGGGAGCGATGGTCAGTGTTGCCCCGGTGTCGCCTTCCAGCAGAAACACCGGACCCCGGTAACGGGCGATCCGATCCCGGGATACCGTGACCGTGGTGGTGGCTTTGGTGTGCGGGGCCGGGGGTTTTATCTGATAGAGTGGACCGCGCTGTTTTTCACTCCCCTGGGGATCGTCCACATCGCAGCTGGAGGTAATCTCACCGGTGCAGGTGGCGGCCGGTGATGACGTGGCCGGTAATAACGGTAAAAACGAGAAGGTGGTAACAAGACAGGCAATGGGCCGCGATGGTTTGATGGTATTGAACATAAAAGGACCAGAAGCAGAAACCGGGGAAGGAAGGAGGGTTACCCTGTGACATTTAACGCCGGAAGCAAGCTCCAGTGTAGATGACTTTGTGGGGTTGTCTGCTGGTCACTGGTTTTTCTGTCGATGGATGGTTATGGCATTTAATTATAAGACGACTGTCTTTTAGATGTGCCGGCGCTTCACGAGGAAGCATTAGGGTGGCGTTATTTGTGGAGGCTCTGAGAGAAATCAGCTTGTTTTGCTTTGGATTGCGGAGATGAACCAGCCTGTCCGGTTGCCGGATTCTTCCGAAATCATCGTTACAACTATTGATTTAGAAATAAACAGTCTAAGCATCTACTGTCGTTTGATTCATTAATCCGGCTGTCATGGTTATGATTGCGCCATTGCTGTAAAGCTCCATCCACATTGATATCCACATCAACATCATCAACATCAACATCAACATCCACATCAAAAGCTTCATCCACATCAACAACGCCAACCACGACAACAGCCGAGGTCTCTGATTATGGGCTATTCATGCCGGTTACTATATCTGTTTATTCCCCTGTTTGCGTTAGCTTCAGGGTGCGCCAGCCAGTGGCAGAAACAGCCGGAATCGCATCTGAAAACACTCCATTTTACGGTGCTTCATACCAACGATAACCATGGCAAGTTCTGGCGGAACCGCCACGGGGAGCTGGGGATGGCGGCCAGAAAGACCCTGGTCGACCGGGTGCGGGCGGAGGTCACCGCGAAGGGTGGCTACGTACTGTTGTTGTCTGCCGGGGATGTCAATACCGGCGTGCCGGAGTCTGATATCCAGGATGCCGAGCCGGATTTTATCGGCATGAACCTGATTGGATACGACGCCATGTGTCTGGGCAACCACGAGTTCGACAATCCTCTGGAGATACTGCTGAAACAGAAACAGTGGGCTGAATTCCCATTTCTGGCGGCCAATATTTTCTACAAGGACAGTGGCAGGCGAATATTCCAGCCGATGCTGATGAAGGAGTTGGGCGGGGTGAAAGTGGGCATCCTGGGATTGACCACCGAAGATACTGCCCATGATGCCCGGCAGGACAATATCGCCAATGTTCGCTTTGACCATGGCGTGGAAACGGCTAAGGAGTGGGTGCCGAGGATGATTCAGCAAGACGGGGCGGACATCGTCATTGCCCTGACCCACATGGGTCATTACCCCGGCGCCAGACATGGTCAGAACTCTCCGGGGGATGTCACCCTGGCCCGGGAAGTGGATGGGGTAGATATTATTGTTGGCGGCCACTCCCAGAATAAACTGGCACGGCCTGATATTAAGAACAGCACCTATATTCTTCAGGCTTGGGAATGGGGTAAGTATGTGGGTCGAGCCGATTTTGAGTATTACTACATAAACGACGATGACGGCACAGAGCATAGCAAGGAGCGTCGCAAGGGTGTGTTGAAAATGGTCAACTATCGTCTCATTCCGGTGAATCTCAAAGACGAAAAAGTGATCAATGGCAAGACGGTGTGGGTGACCAGGGAGCCGGAAATTACCGAAGATCCTGCGGTGCTGAAAGCGTTGCAGCCATATCAGGATCGGTCCCAGGCCCTGCTGTTGAAGAAAGCCGGTGTGCTGGATGTCGCCATGCCCGGAGGGCGTGATCTGGTCCGTGCCCGACCCGCCGCCATTGGCAATCTTCTGGCCCGGGCCCAGATGGAGAAAACCCGGGCCGATGTGGCCGTTATCAATGGAGGTGGCATTCGCACCGGTTTTCCCGCCGGTACCATTACCGAGAAGGATATTCTCAGTGTGCAGCCTTTTGGCAACATGGTCAGTTATGTGATGATGTCCGGGCAGGAGCTGCGGCATTACCTTGAAGATGTTGCCGCCATCGGGCCGGGGGGAGGCTTTGCCCATTTTGCCGGCGTTCGCCTGGTGATGGAGGGCGACAAGCTGGTAACACTGGAGGTTGGCGGTAAGCCTGTGGATAAAAATAAAACCTATCGGCTGGCTATTAACGCTTATTCCGCCGGGGGTGGTAATAGCTGGCCAAGGCTGGATACCCGGGAATCTTTTGTCAACACCGGTTATACCGATGCGGTAGCGCTGAAGGAGTATATTCACCAGCACTCTCCCCTGAAACGCAGTGACTATGAACCCGGGAGTAAGGTGGTCAGAAGATAGTGAAGTTGTAGTCCAGCCAGATCCGTAAATCGTTCTCTTCCTTGCTGACGGCCTGGCGTAATGCCAGGTCGTTACGGTAGCGGCCATATTCCAGCTTGAATTTCAGGCCTTTCAGGGGTTCAGGAAAGGCGTAGTTAACATGGATATCGTGCTCGTTTTCAGCAACACTTTTTTTCCTGCCGGTGTTCTTTTCGGTCACCTCCATACCTGAACCGTAATGGTAGGCGTAGCCCATGGTCAGCCCCTGGGCTCCCAATGCCTCGAAGCTGTAATCCAGCCCCAGCATCCATACCGTTTCATTGTCGTATATCATATCCTCGGCGAAGGCGGATGTGGGCAGATCCCAGATGCCATGGGTGTTTTTGCCAAAGTCGTAATAGTACACTCCGGGCGGGGCGAAACCGGCACTGCTATATTTCCTCTGGCTGGTTCGGGCCCGGAACTTACTCACCGCCCCATAAAAGCGCCATGCCATGAAAGACAGTGAGCCGTTGAGGTTGACGGCGGTGGCGTTGTCGTCAAAGGCAGGTTTATACCAGGCTGACCCATTCCACAGATCGCCATCTTTTTTGGTGCGGTAGTACTTGGCGCCCAGTTCCAGCTCCAGGGCATCCCCCAGAGGTTTTTCCCAGGAAAGATCGCCATTATGAGCCTGGAGAAAGTCTTTGGAAAAGGCGTTGCGATATTTCAGGGTCAGGTTACTGTCATCGGCCAGGTTAAAGGTATAAGTGATTTCTCCGCCGATGATGTAATCGATTCTGCCGGGGTTACCATCGTTGAAGTTCACTAAATCGTTGAAATTGTCTTCATTCCGCAGGGACATTTTATCCACCCAGGCCAGCCCCAGCTTGAGGTTATTCACCGTGCCATTGAAGTTGATACCTTGCCAGGTGCTTGGAACTGACCGGGAGCCGGAACTGGAGATCAGTCCGTTATACAACAACTGTCTGCCAATTTTTACGTGACCGGAAAATTGTTGCTCGGCAGGCAGGTGGTCATCATTGCTGAATTTCAGGTCTGCCCAGAGTTGGCCAA
This sequence comes from uncultured Oceanospirillales bacterium, assembly GCA_947040555.1. Classification (GTDB taxonomy): domain Bacteria; phylum Pseudomonadota; class Gammaproteobacteria; order Pseudomonadales; family Endozoicomonadaceae; genus Sansalvadorimonas. The sequence continues at coordinate 4,340 of CAMRBW010000124.1, forward strand.
GCTTGGCAAATCCATCGTTATTTTCATCGAGGAGTTGGTAGGCATTACTGAACTTATTTTTATCCATGCGGAGTTTAACAACACCGTAGGCAGACCCGCCTATGGCGAGGAAATCCCCCAGGTAACCGGACTGGAGATTCACATGGAGGGCACCGGTCCAGGCTCCGGCGCGGTAGGGTTTTTTACCCTGACTCTTGTCGTAAATATCCTCAACGTTGTAATAGACCGTTCGGAGCTTTCCGTTCAGGTGAGCGTCGTCCAGAAACTGATTGTCGTTGCTGGCATTGGCGTTAACCATCATCACCATCGCCATGGAGATAGCACCGGGAAGCAGGGACTTCTTGAATCCAGACACGGCTATGTACCTGTTCAGACAAATAATAACTAATGACAAAGACAGAGGGGTTGCCAATTGACTCATTAGTCGACTCATTATAGTGGGGTTTCCGGATAACACAGAGAAAGCCCCGGGGCGTTACAGGGATGGGTCTGAAGTATGGGGGAGGCGGTCTGTGGGCGGAAGAAAACAGGGCACAAGATAGAATAGGGGGCACTGGACCCAAACTGTGTACTCAAGGAAATAATGCGCAAGGATCCCCTTGCCGAGTCTGACTCAAAATTAGGCGAGGCGCATGGTGAGGATATCTTTCAGGCACAATGCGCCCTCGATAATGCCTAAAGCCACTGCCGGGACTTTGCCTGTGGTCCAATGGGGACGGATGAAGTTGTGGATGATTTGGTGAACGTCGAGAGTGCGCTGAAGTCCTGCTTTGCACTTGGCGCAGGGCACTTTGCTCAGCGGCGACTTGATCGGCTCCATCGGTGTGCCGTGGGTCTCGGCGAAGATCGCCGCACAGTCCTGACAACGAAACACCTGATAACAAAACACCTAATAACAAAACAACAGACAAACGCCGTTGTGCTTTGTCTCGTAGACTCTCTCAACGTCTAATTGCGCACCTCCGCAATGGGGACAGGTAGCGCTTTGGTTCAGTTTCATACGACAGTCCGGATGCTAACTTCAGCTCTATGTTAGTCGGTCAAATGATGGGAGCCCCGTGTCGGTGGAGTAAATTGTCCCGTATTTTAGCCCTGCTAAAATCGAGACAGCTTGCGGAATCCAAATGCAGCAACTTGTTAACTTTAATACTTCTTACTTTTAAGTTTTTTGGCTAATATGTCAGCCCATTTTGATACTGAAGATTCAAATTCTCTACTCATGCTATCCATAATGGTTTTATTAAATTTCATCGTGGTAACGTCATTGAGAAAGGCTTCATATTTTTTTAATTTACCTGTTTCGATATTTCTATATGAATATACAAAAGAAAGAGTAACCATTTTCTTGACTGCTGCCCGTGTTAGCACGCTTGCTGTTTTAGTTTTAACTTCTTTTATATTTAATGGTGTGTCTGGTTTTATTGCAGTCATAATTTTTGAGTAAAGTGTAATGTTAGTATGTTTCTGCAAGCGTATTGCCATGTCAGTTGTACCGGTTAATACATCAAACCTGTTGGCGAATGCGACGCGCTTTTGATTGCTCAGCAGAGATTGTTCTAATTGCATCATATAACGGTATCCTCTAGGGGTAGATGCATTTTTTTCAGCGCGTGTAATTTTTTTTCCTAAATTAGACTGATACCAAGCCAATAATTTCTGTGCTTCTTTTTCATTAATGGATTTTTTTAAATTGGCTCTGATTGCCCCCACGATTTCTGAAGGTGAAATAGATTCATTAAAGCTAGTTACCATTAACCTATATTCAGCATCAAGGATTGAAGTGTTTTCTTGTTTAGCCTGTTCAAAGATTGTTTTCACCAAAGCAGGAAGTTGATCGATTTGCATTGTTAGGCCTGACAAATCCAATAATTTATTTATTGATTGATCGGAAATCTCAGCATAACTTAAAGACGATACAAAGAAGAATATTGCTACTAATAATTTTTTATATTGATGCTTGATCATGGACACTCCATTTGGTGTGATTAAAGTTTAAACAAAAAAACCACTTCTTAATCATTAAAAGTAAATGATATCTAACGATAATGAAAGATCTATTGTCAGTCTTCACAACGAATCAATGAACGATATAAGTTATGCACAATGAAAGACCTAATGGAATGATCCGCCCCGCGCCCTAATCGGCTTCAAATGAGCCATGATAAGTTGTGCGAACAACTTCAAAAAAACGGAGCGAACCGTGGGCGATCATACTAAAACAATAGTTGGCCAGAAAGGGCAAGTAAGCGTACTCGGAATTGACTTGAGCAAAATAAGCTTCCAGTTGCATGGTGTTGACAGAAAAGGGCAGGTGGGCGCAAAAGCTGGTTAAAACCGCTGCAAACCAGAGTCTGTTTGTCGATTTATGAAGACTACGTGGATAAATATCAAATTTTCCGACCGCTGATCTAATTCATCTACTGCTGCAGGCTTCGCACCTGCTGACCTAATGTCTTCGTTGGTTTTTTGAGTCTTTCACTCGATTTTAATGATCAAGGTTTCTGAAACGAGAGGGATTTTTGGATGCCTGAAATATATGGATGTCCTTTACCTCTTTACCTCTTTACCTCTTTACCTCTTTACCTCTTTACCTCCTTTACCTCTGCTGCTCTTTGGTCAGAGAGTTAAAACGGGCGGAAAAAAGGACACCCATAAATTTTCCACAATCTATGGGTGTCCTTTTTTAGCATTTGAGCTTTGCTGCACTAGCGATTCTGGGAATAATCCGTTTCAGTGGATAGAATATTGCCAGACGGGAAAATATAAGGATTTAACAGATTACGAGAGCCATTTTTGACCGGATAATAGGTAAAACCCCTACTAAGCCAGGCTGGATCATCAATTTCCCGGAAATCATCCACATTAAAAACCGTGTAATATATATTGCGAATGGCAGGAATCAGAGTCCAGGAACGCACCTCTTCCCACAAAACACCAATCTTGCCGTCCCCAAGATACAAGGCAGCGGAATTGGAAAAACCGGATTTGGTGATTGGTTGGGCAACATTGACCGGCGAATCATCCATAGACAACATTTTGTCCGGGTCAATACGATGGATCCAGGCTTCACGACGATTGCTCAAACTCTTGCTGGAGCTGTAAAATGCCGTGGTTGTGTAATAAATATTCTCACCATCTGTGGCCAGTCCTGGCTGGGTAGGTGTGACAAAACGACCACTTACCCCTACGTTTTCCCCTTCGGCATTGACCGGACCATTTTCATTAAATCCACGCAACCAGGTTTTACCCCCATCATCGCTGTAAGCCAAACCTGTTGCCCGGTATTGGTATGAACCACCAAGACGTGAGAGCAAGTGCAACTGCCCTTTCAGGGATACAATCTGGCTTTCAGTGTAGAAGCCCTGGTCAACACCGGAGTCAAGCCGATTTGAAGTTTCCCAGGTGACACCATCATCGTCACTGTAGGCCACCTTAAACAGACCCCTGCCTATTGTATTGTCTGGATCACACTGGGCGGCCAGGGGGTATTTGGTACCGTCCTTGCCCGCCTCGCCAATGGTATGCAAAGGCACCACAATACGGTTGGCATAGGGTTCATCACTGGAAATCCAAACGGCCCGACCAGGACCAACAATAAGCGTTTCACACTCTTCCCCGAAGGTGCGACTCAGATTGACAGGGATGGACCAGGTTTCGCCGTTATCCTTGCTGCTGCTATGCATGACAAAGACTCTCAGCGCCAAATTGTCGTTCTTGTAACTGATAATATGGTTATAGAACATATGCAGAACACCAGTTTTCTTGTTATAAACGGAAACCGGATTCATCAGATTATGTTTGTAATTGCTGTTATCGGTTGTGGCGCCTTCTGCATCGCGATTGCGCAGAATAATTCTGGAGTCCGTTAACTCCCCGGATTTTTTCTTGACCCGCATGATGATACTTTGACTTTTAAAATCATTGAATACGTAATATTGAGGCCGATATTCGGCAAAAAAGACAATGTCACCATTATTCAGCTGTGCAAGGGAAGGTATACGGTACTTGTCATAAGCTCGCGCCCCAAATATATATTCATTCTCGTCACTGCGATATCGACCACTCTGAACAGGATCAATAAAAGGGCCGGTCCCATTAAATTGGCATGTCAAACGTTGGTTATCCGCTGTAACAGCGGTACACAGAAAAGCTGTCAATAAAAAAACCAGCTTTTTTGTTTTCAGATATTTCTTAACCGTGAGTGTAAACATCACTCTACCTCGGTAAGTGTGTAACCAGCCCTGACAAAGAGACATAGATGGCTAAAGGTATCGACAGCCTCCTTCCTGAGCATTGATGAACCGCCGTTTGTTAAGCCAGCTCACCTTTGATGCGTGACATATTTTCCTGATTACGTTCGGTCAGCAGGGCTTGCAACTACGGTTACGGGGGGTTACGGGGTTTACGGGGGTTACGAGTCGCGATAGATGCTGACAGAAACAGATAACGCCACGGGGATTTAATGTAGTCGCTTTATCCACAAACCGTCAGAAAAAAACATCTAACGACACAAATACACCTGTTAATTTTGAACGAAATGTAAGCGCAATCCCGCTCCTTTAGAGGCGGGTCAAGCCCAATGGCACTGACTTAAGCCAAAACTCTTTGCTGCGCAAGGCATAGCGGCTGAACATGACGTGGCCAATTGTTCCAATCGATACAAACTGCGAGCGGTGAAGCGGGAGACCCAGTCAGTGATTCGCTG
>CAMRBW010000125.1 GCA_947040555.1 uncultured Oceanospirillales bacterium
ATCAACGGGCAGCCAGAAACTCTGCCACATCCTCGCGAGTGGGAATAGACGTCTGGGCACCATGACGCATTACCGAGAGTGCGCCGCAGGCATTGGCAAAACTCGCAGCATCAGCAAGGTTCTTACCCTCAGCAAGTGCCACCAGCAAACCGCCGTTGAACGTATCGCCAGCCGCCGTGGTATCGACGGGCTCTACTTTAAAACCTGTCACCCGTTCGCTCTTTTGTGAGCCGGCTTCGGAGATAAAAGCCCCCTGACGGCCCATGGTGATCACCACAATTTCAATCCCTTTCCCGTGCAGAATGTTAGCGGCTCTCACAGCAGACTCCGTGTCGTTCACCGTCACACCGGTCAACATCTCGGCCTCCGTCTGATTCGGGGTGATCATATCGATGCAGGAGAGGATCTCATCAGACAGCGGTCGTGCCGGCGCCGGATTCAGAACGATCTGTGTACCATGCGCCCTGGCAATAGCCGCCGCCGTCTGGATACCGGATTCTGGAGTTTCCAGCTGCATGAGCAGATAGTCCGCACCAGCAATAGCAGGTTGGTGACGGCGCACAAACGCCTCGTCAAGATAGCTGTTGGCCTCAGCGGCAATACCGATACAATTTTCTGCACGGTCATCGACAAAGATCAGTGCGACACCGGTATTAACGCCTTTAACCTGCTCCACAGTTTCAGTATTAATGCCATCGTCGTTCAGTTTTTGAATAATTTCATTGCCGAAACCATCCTGACCAACGCAGGCCATAAATTGCGTCTGACCGCCAAGACGGGCACAGGCAACAGCCTGGTTGGCGCCTTTGCCACCAGCGATAATGTTATACGACGAACCGGTCAGGGTCTCGCCGGGGCGAGGGAAGTGTCCAACACGCAGCACATGGTCGGCATTGACACTGCCAAGAACAACAATCGTCTTATCCATAATTTCTCGGGAACACTGAAAGAAATGCCCATAACCGACTTCACAAAATCGGTTATGGGATAAAAGACATTACTTGCCGGTAATCAGCTTCAGCTCAACCGGAGTATAAGGTGCAACGGTCTCACCTTTGAGAATCTTGTCGGCAACTTCCACACCGGTCGTGCCGATCACAAACGCCTGTTGTGCAATAGTACCGACCAGATCACCCTGGTTCACGGCGGCAATACCTTCATCGGTACCGTCAAAGCCGACCACCAGAATATCTTTTTTAGCCGCTTTAACGGCGGTCATTGCCCCCAGAGCCATCTCGTCGTTCTGGGCAAAGATCGCCTTAACGTCCGGGTTGGCCTGCAGCATGTTCTCGGTCACATTCAGCGCCTTGGTGCGGTCAAAGTCGGCGGGTTGGCTGGCGATAACTTTGACATGGCTGCCTTCAATGGCCTGGTTAAAGCCGGCGCCACGCTCACGGGCGGCAGAGGCACCGGGCACCCCTTCCAGCTGCAGTACGGTGCCTGCGTCGCCCAGTTTGCTGATGATAAACTCTCCCGCCATCTTGCCACCGGCTTCGTTATCGGAAGCGACATGGGAGGCCACCTGACCACCGTTAGCACCGCGGTCCAGGGTGATCAGCGGAATATTGGCACGGTTAGCGATACGAACAGCATTACCCGCCGCATCGGAATCGGTCGGATTCAGCAGAATAATCTTGACCTTCTTAACGGTCAGATCCTCAATATTGGTCATCTCTCTGGCAGAGTCATTCTGGGAGTCCAGAACCATCAGCGTATAACCGAGCTCTTTGGCCTTCGCTTCCGCCCCCTCTTTGAGAGTGACAAAAAAAGGATTGTTCAGGGTTGAAACAACCAGGGCCATCGTGTTGTCAGACGACTGAGCCGCCTGATTGCTGCCCTCATTACAGCCAGTTAAAACCAGACCCGCAGCCATGATAAAAGCCAGTGGCGCTATAAAACGGCTGAAGCTTTTCTTCAAGTGAAAGGACATAACTGTTACCTCGATACTTGATTGTTAACTGAAAACAAATCTCACTCGCACGGTGACTGTCGTTATTGACGGGAACGGGTATCCACCAGCACCGCCAACAGAATAACCAGCGCCTTGGCAATCAATTGATAGTAAGACGACACATTCAGCAGATTCAGAGCGTTGTTCAGAATACCGATTATCAGCACCCCGACTAATGTTCCGGTAATTCTGCCCTTACCCCCCGTCAGACTGGTACCACCCAGAACAACAGCCGCGATAGCATCCAGCTCATAGCTGGTACCGGCAGTGGGCTGGGCAGATGCCAGACGACTGGTGACGATAAGAGCTGCCAGCGCCGAAAGTGCACCACTGATTGCGTATACAGCCAGTTTGACTCTGTCGACATTGATGCCGGAAAGACGAGTTGCGGATTCGTTACCACCGAGAGCATAAATATATCTGCCGAGGCGAGTATGGTTCAGAACATACCAGGCTGCCACGAACACCAGCGCCATCCAGTAGACCGGTGCAGGAATACCCAGATAGTAGCCAGTACCGATCGTAGAGAACGCATCAGACACTTCACTGCCAAAAGTGGAAATGGGACGACCATCGGTATAAACCATGGTCACACCACGAAGCAGTGTCATGGTCGCCAGCGTAGCAATAAAAGGCTGAACCTTGCCCTTGGCGATAATCAGACCACTGAGACACCCCAGCAGCGCACCCGCAGCCAGCGTCACAGTGACCACGACCATCAGATTGAGATCCATGCCCACCAGCGTGGCGGCGAGAGCACCGGTCAGCGCCAGCACGGAACCGACCGACAGATCAATGCCGCTGGTCAGAATAACAAAGGTCATACCGACAGCAATAACCGCATTCACAGAGGTCTGTCGTAGAATATTGAGCAGGTTGTCCACACTGAAAAACGAGGGACTAATCAGGGAAACCACCGCCATAAACACCAACAGGGCGATGACCGATTTGTACTCAAACAGCTTCTCTTTTGTAAAAAAAGATTTTGCCAGCGCAGGCAACCCGGTTCTATCAGAAACGCTCATATTTAAGACCTTGTACGTCCAGTCGGTAGAAAAAATATGTGACTTTTCAGTTATCTCAACTGCAAAAGCAGGGTTTACGCCGCTCCCGCTTCACGCCGATGACCAACAGCGCAACGCAACAGCTTTTCCTGAGTCGCTTCCTCGTGGGAGAACTCACCGGTGATCCGCCCTTCATGCATCACCAGAATGCGATCACTCATACCGAGCACTTCCGGCATATCAGACGACACCATAATGATGCTCATGCCGTTGGCCTTGAACTCATTGATCAGTTGGTAGATCTCTTTTCTCGCACCCACGTCCACGCCACGGGTGGGCTCGTCAAGAATCAGGACTTTCGGTTGCAGCATCAAGCCTTTGGCGATGGCCACTTTCTGCTGATTGCCACCACTGAGGTTTTTGATCAGCTGGTCAATGGATGGTGTTTTGATATTGAAACGTGCCACAAAATCTTCGACAACTTCCCGCTCACGCTGCTCATCAATCGCAATAAGACCTGAAAGATTTTTGAGGTTGCACAGGCTCATATTTTCCCGCACACCCATCTCAACGATCAGGCCATCCCCTTTCCTGTCTTCCGAGATATAAACGACACCTTTTGCCAACCCGCGGGCGGGAGAGGTCATCTCGGTAGCGATGCCATCCAGTGTGATCGTTCCGGAGATCTCAGGATTGGCGCCATACAAAGCTTTCACCATATCGGTGCGGCCCGCGCCCATCAGGCCGGATATGCCGAGAATCTCGCCGCCTTTGAGCTCAAAGCTGACGTTATTGACACCGGAAGCGACCAGATTCTCGACTTTCAGTACCGTATTGTCGGATGTGGTACCGATACGGGGGTACTGCTCGCTCAGTGCCCGACCGACCATTTTTTCAATAATCAGATCTTCCGTCAGTTCTGCGACAGGTGCCTCATCAATAAACTTACCATCACGCATGATCGTGACATCATCACAAATCTGGAAAATTTCCTGCAGACGGTGAGAGATGTAGACGATACCTTTCCCTTCCTCACGGAGCTGGCGAATCACCCGAAACAGACTTTCGGTCTCTTTCTCGGTCAGGGCATCGGTCGGTTCATCCATAACGATGACGTGGGAGGAAAACGACAGAGCTTTAGCAATCTCGACCATCTGCTGCTCACCAATGCTCAATTTTCCAACCGGGCTTTTCGGATCAAACGGCACATTCAGCATATCGAGAAGCTTTTGGGCTTCCCGGTACATAGCAGACCAATCTATACGACCAAAACGTCCCATCGGCTCCCGACCCAGAAAAATATTCTCCGCAATGGAGAGTTCCGGGATCAGATTCAGCTCCTGGTGAATAATGCTGATACCCTGTTCCTGGGACTCTTTTGGGCCTTTAAAACTGACTTCCTGACCCTGATAAAACAGCTGACCACCATCTTTTTGATAGATGCCGGTCATCACTTTCATCAGGGTTGATTTGCCTGCCCCATTTTCACCCAACAGCGCCATAACCCGGCCGGGATAGACGTTCAGATTGGCACCATCAAGGGCCTTGACTCCGGGAAACTCTTTGACAATCCCGCTTAGCTTAAGGACAGGTTCCACAATACTCTTTCCTTCAATAACCGTTCTTTCCTTCAACCCTTGCCTTTGGGAGCCGCTCATCACTTAGAAAACGACACCGGAACGCAAAATAACATTGGCGTAAGGTGTACATTCACCGGTTCTTACTACGGCAACAGACTGGTCCGACAGGGCCTTGAACTCGGTATGGGAGACAACCACAACATTGATCCGGTTGCCCTGCTCTTCTTCCAGCCGTGCAATTCTGGCCATCAGTGCCTGATGAAACTCAGGGCTGACTTCAGCCAGTTCAGCAGCCATCACAACTTCCTCGACCTGTTGCTCAGACAGCACTACATCCAGAGTCTCCATAAAGCTCGGGGTGCCACGGGTCAGGGCGAGATCAACGGTTTCAACCTGCTTGCTGATCGGCAGGCCGCAGTCACAGATGGTCAGCCCCTGGCCATGACCAAGAGATGCGATAATGCCGGACAGTTGCGGGTTCAGCAGTCTGAGTTTTTTCATAAATCGTCTTCAATACTCGGCAAGCGATAAATTAAGGCGCGGAGTGTATATTCACTACAGAAACGGGTATTTGATGTGTATCAAAACAGAAACAACCAATGATGATCCAGAGGGATGATTACTTTTGTTTATGGGAGTAACCCTGATGGCGGGTTTTCAATGACTGGATCTATTGACCCAGTCCCCAGGAAAGAGTTGAACCGGCCTGTACCGACCGCTAGTGTGAAGCATTGACCGTTTTGAGGAGAGCCTGGCCGGCGTCGCTGTTCATGTAGTGCAGGCAAACCTCCACATTTTCGAGCTGACCTGCTGTCTGAACGGTCGCATGTCCTCGCTGCTCCCGCAGGGAATGGATCAGTGGCGTCGTCTTGACCGTCTCGCCTTTTGCAGCGGCCCTGAAGCCTTCTGTCACCGCCATGCAGGCTCCTGTTCGTCCCACACCGGCACTGCAATGCATCACTGTTGGCTTATCCTTACCCGGATTAAACGTCTCCTGCAAAACGGCAAGCATCATAACATCAGCAGGATTAGAGGGCGTTTGATCTTCCCAGCCATGATAGTGAATGCGGGTATGGGGCTTGCCGTTAATTTCAAGCTGCTGGATTTCAAATTTGCCTTCCAGAAGGGTAACGGAGCTTTTGTGTGCTACTGTCACAGGGCTGCCACGGCCTTCATAGGTCTTGCTTGTGCCTTCAGCAGGTACATAATCTGTTGTTTTTTTCTTCTGCAGATCCGTGGCATTGGTCAGACAGACCGTCAGCGGTGATTCGTTTTCTGCCACCATATCCCAAAAGCTGTCGACCTTGCCTGGCTTTCCCGGAGCCTGACAGGCGATGAAGTTACAGCGGTCCGTCTTCACTTTGCTGGCGTGATAGACTGGGTTGCCGGTGTCATCTGTGACAGCTGTCTTTACAGGCAAAGCTATGTCTGCATAGCGGGAAACGGCTTTAAACCGGTCATCATCAGCACTATAAATCTCTATGGACGGGTTGTTCTCACCCAGTGCCGTATATTTCTGATGTTCGGCGGTGTCTGACAGGAAATTTTCCAGGTTCGCTTTCAATCCGTCAGGTATCGATGCATAAGCCTCCGTTAATGTCTGGCTCAACAGTTCGACCTGTCTCTGATCAATCTGGCGAATATGGGATGAATTCGCATCGATCCCTCCCACCAGTAGCTGTTCCTTCAATGCCGTTAACGCAGGAACGCTGGAGAAGCTTGAGAGATCACTCTGAAAGTTCCGCTCTGGCAAGGGGACTTGTTTGTTTGCCTTGGGAACATGCCTGACATCATCAGCGTTGATATAAATAGGTTCCTGATTAGTGTTCTCACTGAGCACCGCTGCACTAATATGAGCAGCGGCAAGATATTCGACACCCTCGCTCGCCGCCTGTTTTTGCACATCCGATGCTTTTCTTGCAGTCAGGGATTGGTTGATCTTCTGCTTTAAGGCAATCAAATCACTACCGCTTTGGACGGAGTTGTTAGCAGCCTCTCTTTTCGCCTTGTCCTGCCCCCAGGCTTTTAAGGTTGCCACACTCAGAAAGCTATCCTTTGCAAGAGCGTGGTCTGATTGTTTTATTAATGAACTCAGAGCTTCTGAATACTTCTCGGTGATAGCCAAAAGATGTTCCTTCACCAATACCTGACCCGTTTGCCCCAATGCCTCATATAAACGGGCATCCCGAACGATGGCATTGACATCGCCACTGTTCTCTTCAAGTAAACTGGAGAGTTTCTGCTGCTCTACCCTGGAAAGTTTGCCCAGATCATCTTTCAGCCTTTGCTCACCATAACTTCCCGCCTTGAGGTATCTAGCTATATTGTTCCGTATGTCAGCCGCTCCGAAAACCGGCTCAGCCGCCAGTTCAAACTGAGCCAAATCCCGATCCAATATGGCTTTGACTTCTGTATAGGTCAGAACCTTTAAGTCACCTCCGGATTTTTTGTGTACGATCTCTTCTCCTGCATCGGTTATATCAACCTTGCGATCGGCAAGAGATGTTCTGGTAAATGCCGGTACTTCTACAACCTCATGGTCTTGTTCAATCTTTGAAAAATATTCGGCTGCACGGCCTTTTTGCAGCGCATCCAGCCCGATCAGATTCCTGAAATACCCGGTCAGTTTTTGCCAAGCACTTTTATGTTTGGGGTCAAGTATCAGTCTGACTGAGCGGCCATTGCTTGTGTTACGCGCCTCCAGCCTGACGGTGGCATCATCCCCAGCCTTCTCATGCTGACTGTCCAGTTCCTGCAAAAGGCGTTCTGTGGATGCACTATTGTGAGTCGGTCCTTGAATGTCAGGCATAACGTCCGTTCCTTGGCTATTGATGGGGAATAAAAACTCTCTTTCTACCTACTATAGAAGCTGGACAACGAAACGAGGGGATTGGTAAACAATTCAGATAGAAAAACGCCGACAAAGGTGTCGGCGTTTTTATCAGGCAGGAAGCAGGGGATTAATCAATGATCGTCAGCCCACCCATATAAGGCTGCAGCGCTTCAGGGATATGAATACGACCCTGCTCATCCTGATAGTTCTCCAGTACGGCGACCATGGTACGACCCACCGCCAGACCGGAACCATTCAGGGTGTGCACCAGTTCAGGCTTTCCGGTCTCCGGATTGCGGAAACGGGCCTGCATACGGCGCGCCTGGAAGTCCAGACAGTTGGAAACAGAAGAGATCTCCCGGTACTTCTGCTGACCGGGCAGCCATACTTCCAGATCGTAGGTCTTGGTGGCGCCGAAGCCCAGGTCACCACCACACAGAGCCACGACGCGGTAGGGCAAGTTCAGCTTCTGCAGAATCGCTTCGGCATTCTGGGTCATCTCTTCCAGCGCCTCGAAAGACTGCTCCGGGTGAACAATGCGAACCATCTCCACCTTGTCGAACTGGTGCTGGCGGATCATGCCACGGGTATCACGCCCGTAGCTACCCGCTTCACTGCGGAAACAGGGGCTGTGGCCAGTCAGTTTCACAGGCAGCTGACCAGCTTCCAGAATAGTGTCACGCACCAGATTGGTCAGAGTCACTTCGGAGGTCGGGATCAGGTAGTGGGGCTGCTCCTGATCTTCGGCGGAGGTTTTGAACAGATCCGCTTCGAACTTGGGCAGCTGACCGGTGCCCTGCAGGACATGACCATGCACCAGGTAGGGGGTGGCGCACTCTTCGTAACCGTGTTCGCACGTCTGGACATCCAGCATAAACTGAGCCAGCGCGCGGTGCAGGCGGGCGATCTGGTTACGCATCACCACGAAACGGGAGCCAGACAGCTTGGCACCGGCGTCAAAATCCAGGCCTAGCTTCTCGCCCAGCTCAACGTGATCCTTCGGTGCGAAGGCAAACTCACGGGGTGTACCCCAGCGACGCACTTCGACGTTATCGTCGTCGGAGTCACCTTCCGCTACGGATGCATGGGGAAGATTAGGCAAACCCAGCATAATCTCGTCCAGGGCGGCGAGAATGGCCTGTTCACGGGCTTCTGCGTCCACCAGCCGGGCATCAATACTGGCCAGCTGCTCAGCGACCTGTGCCTTGGCGTCATCGACCGACAGGCCCTGGCCGATCAGCTGACCCACCTGCTTGGAAGCCTGCTTCTTCTCTGCCCGCAGATTTTGGGCAGCAGCCTGAACGGTCTTGCGCTCAGCCTCAAAAGATTTGATCTGTTCTACGTCAAGCTCAAATTTTTTCTTGCGCAGCAATTCGGCAACGAGTTCAGGATTCTCACGAACAAATCTGGGGTCCAGCATCGGAATCTATCAACCTTGGAGACAAAAAAATCAGGGGCTCATGATAAAAGATACTGCGCCATTGGCAAGGGTCCCGTACCTAACTTTCACAGATTAAAGAAGAAAGTGGGGATTGAAAAAGGGACACCCATAGATTTATCTCACAAAATATGGGTGTCCTTGATATTTATCATTGATATTTATGGGTGTCCTTGATGTTTACGATTGAAAAAGGGACACCCACAGATTTATCTCA
>CAMRBW010000126.1 GCA_947040555.1 uncultured Oceanospirillales bacterium
TTGGCTGAAGACTTTTTGTTGGCTGAAGGCTCTTCTGTTGCGGATTACATGATCTGACAGCCATTTCAAGACGAGCGCCGGTGTCGTTTTGCGTCGGGATCAATCTTATGGCATCGACGTTCGAGTGATGGCAGAAGGTCCGTAGCCGTTGCCAGAGGATGCTGCCCTCATCATTTTGTGCGAGTCGGGGGATGGTCTGTTGTTCTGACAGCATAGGGAGATAGATATCGACATAAATTTGGGCGGGTATGCTGGTCTCTGATCGGATGAGGTAGATATGTATCGCCTGATCGAGATATCTATTATCGAAGTGTATACGAGTGTGGTGGCTACTGTTTCGGTCGTGGTTTGCCGCTTTTGCGAGGCCAATGATTGAAGGGATGTAGGAGGGAATGCTGGCGAATATATCCGATATAACAGGGGTGGGGGGGATCAGGTTTTTCAACCAGGGGGTCACATGGCTCATAACTGTGGCACGGTATATCAGCTCTGGTAATGAACGGGATTCAAACATGCGTATCATGCTACCGGCGGAGAGCAGGTTCCAGAGTGTGCCGCGCAGAGAGCTGTTGGAAAAGTAGTTGTTCTGACCGGCAAGATTCCATTGCCAGCTCTTCATAAAGGGTCTTAACACGATGGCGACGGCGGTCAGGGTCAGGGCTGAGATTGCTCTTTGTCCTTCGGATGCTACTGTCTCAGTCACATTCCGAAAGGGTGTTGGTACAAAGGCTCTCATGTTCCTGATCAGGTATGACGGCATCCAGTCCGGCAGGTTGAGTAGATCAGTAGACGCATGTTGCGTTCCTGTAGACGGAACTTTTTTATCGTGAATGGGTTTGTCCGTACCGTTGACTCTGGTGTTAGCTTGTGCCAAATGTACACTGCAGAGCATGGATAGTGTAATAAGGAAGCCGCATATGTTCAGAAGTAAAACTGTTCGACGCAAAAAGAAGAGGTTGCGCAAACTTCCTGAAAGTTCGATCGTCATAGCATGGATTCCCCTGTGCTTGTTAGAAGCCGTGAAAAAATGCGGAATGCTATTTTCGCCATCCAGTCTCTTGGCCTCTTCATGGGGGAATAAGGTAGAACGGAAAGTACCAATAGACCAGTGACAACTGGTTGTAATGTTCCATTCTGTGACTGGCTACAGCGATCGGTCATGGCATCAGGGGAGTGTGATAATGAGCAAATATCAAGGCGGATTGTTACCTGAACGTGATCAGTTTCTGCTGTGTCGAACCCCCGATTTATGGTTACAGACGGCGGTCCGGAAGCGGGATGTGCTGTTGATTGATCACGCCAACTGTGAAAAGAAGGCGGCGGCTACGGCCATTAATCTGATGTTCCGTTATACCGAGCACACTGAACTGCAAAATAAAATGTCCCGATTGGCCAGAGAGGAGTTGCGGCACTTTGAGCAGGTGCTGGCTATTCTGAATAAACGCAATATCATCTATCAACCCTTGCCGGCGTCTCGCTACGCAAGCCGCTTGCGGCAGCAGGTTCGCACCCATGAACCGGCGCGAATGATTGATACTCTGGTGGTCGGAGCTTTTATCGAGGCACGCAGTTGCGAGCGTTTTGAGTCTCTGGCTCCGCTGCTGGATGGTCAGGATGGTCAGGATAAAGAGCTGGGTCAATTTTATCGGTCACTGCTCAAATCGGAAGCGCGCCATTTTCAGGACTATCTCACTTTGGCCAGGGAGGCAGCCGGCTATGATCTTGCCGACCGCATCGCTGTGTTTGCCGAAGCCGATCGCCGTGCTATTGAGGAGCACGACGAAGCGTTCCATTTTCATTCCGGCTTGCCGACCTGACGCTGTATCTTGTTCAGGTCTTCCCGAAACTGCAGGGGGTTGACGGGGATGCCATCGATATGGATCCCCCAGTGCAGATGTGGCCCTGTGACCCGGCCAGTGGCACCGGACAGAGCGATAGAGTGACCCTGGGTAATGCTATCCCCTTTTTTAACCCGCAGTTCTGACAGATGAAAGTAGCTGCTGGTCACGCCCCAGCCATGCTCCAATATAATATGTCCACCGCTATACCAGTTGAATTGCGCCATTTTGACAATACCGGCGAGTGGTGCCTTAACCGGCGTTCCTTCCGCCGCGCGTAGATCAACACCGGTATGCCGGCTTTTGAGCTCGCCGTTGTAAAGCCGTCGTATACCAAAGGGGCTGGTGATCTTTTTTAGCACAATGGGAAGCGCGAGTGTTTCGGTGATGGGTGTGTCTTTTTGTACCGGGCTAAGGGCGGCTCTGATCTCTGCCCATTCCCGGTCGATGCGGGCCCGTGCGTGGTCCGGGGGGCTAACGAGACCAGGATTGACTGTCAGTGTCTCTTTCGGGTAGTCCGGCTCTCTGGTTTTCAAGGTGTAGTTGATCCAGGGCGTGCTTTTACTGTTGTTACTGTCAGTGCTATTGCGGATACGAAATAGCGAAAAACTATCACCGTCCAGAGGTGCTGCAACAATAAGCAGGCGATTGCGGTTAGCTGACGATGGCAAGGCATAAAGTGGCAGTTGCTGACCATCCAGCTCTGCTTCGCAATGTGTCTGCCCACAGGGTATCAGCGCCAGCATGGCCTCCCCCTTGCTGAGCGTCAGCTCCCGGTTGAGCACTAGTTTCTGATTGAGCACCAGTTCCTGATTGAATGGTTGATCCGGATCTTGTGCATGTGTCGCTTGCATCCAGCCTTGGGTCGAGAACGTTAGAATCGTCATCAGCAAAACCTGCCGTGGTGAGGGAGGGAAAGAAGTAGGGAAAGACATCCTTTTTCTCTTGCTGCAAATGCGTCTTACAAACACGAACGAGATTAGACCGGAATAACAGGTGTTAACGATGAATAGGAAAATTGACCAGTTCGAAGCCGTGCCGGTCATGGCGAAGGTACCAGCCCAGCTTGTCCCAATCCCCAAGTACGATACGTTGGCACTGGTTAGGAAGCTCGTGCATGTACGCGCGGTGGGTATGACCATGAATCAGGGTTTTGACCCGATGGCTGAGCAATGATTCGGTGACTGCGGTGTCGGTAACATCCATCAGCATCATCGGCTTCTGGCGCGCTGACGTCCGGCTGTTGTGCCGGAGTTTTTGGGCGATATTGCGGCGGAATCGTTTTGGCAGAGCCAGGAACAGCCTCTGTATCAGTGGGTTGCGCACAACACGGCGAAAACGCATATAGTCTGTGTCGCGGGTGCAGAGGCTGTCACCGTGCATCAGTAACACCGGTTCACTGCCCAGAGTGATCAGGGTTGGGTCACTCAGCAAGGTGCCACCGATCTGTTGGCAGAAGGTGTTACCGATCAGGAAGTCACGGTTACCGGGCATGAAAAACAGTGCGACACCCGCCTCGGTCAGCGCACGCAGACGGTCGGCAATCAGCTGATGGAAGTCATCCATCACATCATCACCAATCCAGTACTCGAAAAAGTCTCCGAGAATGTAGAGGGTCTGTGCCTGAGGGCTCTCCTGTGCCAAGAGCTCCTGCTCCAGAAAAGCGAAAAACGCCCGGGTAATATCCGGGCGCTTTGGCGTCAGGTGCAGGTCGGAGATAAACAGCGACCTCAATGGTTACGCCACGATTTCAGCAGATTCGAGGATCACTTCTTCAGTCGGTACATCCTGATGGAAGCCGGCGTTGCCGGTGCGGATACTTTTGATCTTGTCGACGACCGCCATGCCATCAGTCACTTTGCCAAATACCGCATAGCCCCAGCCTTGGGTGGTCTCGGACTTGTGGTTAAGAAAGTCGTTATCTGCGACGTTGATAAAGAACTGGGCGCTGGCAGAGTGAGGGTCCATGGTGCGAGCCATAGCGATAGTGCCGGTGTCGTTCTTCAGACCGTTGTTCGCTTCGTTCTTGATAGACTGGCCGGTGGACTTCTCTTTCATACCCGGTGCCATACCACCGCCCTGGATCATGAAGTTCTCAATAACGCGATGGAAAATCGTGTTGTTGTAGTGGCCGGATTTCACATATTCAAGAAAGTTGGCCACGGTTTCTGGTGCCTTCTCGGCATCCAGCTCAAGAGTAATGTCGCCGTAGTTGGTGTGGAGAATAACAGCCATTGAACAGTTCCAAAAATTCGAGTGGAAGGGGTCGCCATAGAAGGCGGATTTGCGCCTATAATAACTGCTTTGTGGGGATTATGCAGTGTTGGGTTTGTGAATACGGTGACAAAGTTTAAAAACACCCTCAAGACTCTATACCTCGTGGGCAGGGCGGTTTTCTTTTGTGCTGTTTTGATCCCCCGTATTTTTGCAGGAGAGCCAGATGAGGGCTGGGATAAGTTCTCTGAGTTCGGTGATATGGCGGAGGTTTTCCTAACCGAACTGGAAGGAGGCACATCTGCTGTTGTCTTCCAATCGTGGCAAATTCTCTCCAGTATCCATAATCTGATCAAGGCGAAGGTACAGGGAAAAACAACGTTACTTTGTCCGGATGGATTACAGGAGAAGCTGAATTGTCTGTGGGTTCGTTACGAGAAAGCTGACAGGTCGCTCAGTGGTGATGGGGTGTTGGAAAGAGTTATTTCATACCCACAAACGATAGGCGACTGGTTGTTATGGCTGGATGAAAAAATAAAGTCTATGGAGCCTCCTGATCCCACCACGCCTCCTTTAACTATTCCTTGTGAGCAGACAGAACAGAATGAGGGGGAAAAATTTTATATGTGCCCCAAATGTGGTGAAAACTTCAAGGGTACAGAGGGACTGAACATACATATCATGGAACAAGCAAGGGCGAGATTCATAACAACGGGCAAATGGCCGGAGAAGAAAAAGAATTGTTCAACGAAGGCTGTCAGTAATTTATGTATATTCTGTCTGGGTAAATTTCGATCTGTAAAGGATCTGAGCCGGCACAAAGTAAATCACCATTACTTAGGGGATAAAAAATATTCCTGCAGTTATTGCGGTAAAATGTTTGCTTACCACTCGAATCGGAATCAGCATATTTTGTGTGTACATCTGAAAATAAGACCTTACCAATGCCCGGATTGTTCCTGGCGTTTTTTTTTACCAAGCGATTTGGAATTTCATATCCAACGTAAGCATAGAAATCAACAAACAAACATTAAAACCCATTTGAACACGAAAAAACACCAGCCTGCTGACACTCTTCGCTCTTCCCCGAGCATGACTTCTGCAGGTAAATCACGCTAATCTTCCTTTGAATCACAAAGACCTTTGCTGCCAAAAGCGGTATCCTTTACCCCCACTGATTTTATGACTGTCCGGAAAATACCCATCCATGCCTTTACTACGTTTTGATGAAGTCTCCGTTGCCTATGGTGATCAGCCGCTGCTGGATAAGTCCAGTTTTCAGCTTGAACCGGGTGAACGGGTCTGTCTGATCGGCCGCAATGGCGCCGGTAAATCCACCCTGATGCGACTGGTGTCTGGTCAGAACCAACCGGATGATGGCGTGATCCGCCGTGATGAGGGTGTCAAGGTCGGTATGCTCAACCAGGATCTGCCGATGGCGGATGATCAGTTGGTCTACGATGTGGTCGCTGGTGGTCTGGATAAGGTCGGCGAGCTGATCGCTGAGTGGCATACGCTGGCTCATACCCTCTTCTCCCAGCCCAGCATCGCCGATGCCGATATGAAGCGGTTCGAGAAGGTTCAGGACGAGCTGGAAGCCCGGGATGGCTGGGCTATGCAGCAGAAGGTTGAGAAGATTCTCGAAAAGCTGCAGCTGCCTGCCGAGAAGACCATGGGCGAGCTGTCCGGCGGCTGGCGACGCAGGGTGGAACTGGCCCGTGCGCTGGTCAGCGAACCCGATATTCTGCTGCTGGACGAGCCGACTAACCACTTGGATATTGTCACCATCGCCTGGCTGGAGAAACAGCTTAAGGATTTCCGTGGTGCGCTGCTGTTTATCACCCACGACCGTGCCTTCCTGAAATCCCTGGCGACCCGCATTCTGGAGCTGGATCGCGGCAATCTCACCAGTTGGGACTGCAACTACGAGACCTTCCTGGAGCGCAAGGCCCACGCGCTGGAAGTCGAGGCGGAGCAAAATGCGCTGTTTGACAAAAAACTGGCCCTGGAAGAGACCTGGATTCGTCAGGGCGTTAAGGCGCGCCGGACCCGTAACGAGGGCCGTGTCCGTGCCTTGAAGGCGCTGCGCTCTGAGCGTATGGAGCGTCGTAATCTGCAGGGCAACGCCCAGTTCAAACTGGAAACCGCTGAGCGTTCCGGCAAAATGGTGGTGGAAACGATCGGTATCAGCCATGGCTTTAATGAAGGGCTGGTGATTCGTGATCTGGACTTCACCCTGATGCGTGGCGACAAGATTGGTCTGATCGGTGCCAACGGTGTCGGCAAATCGACCCTGCTGAAGATCCTGCTGGGCGATATTCAACCCCAGGAAGGCACGGTGAATATGGGCACCAAGATGGAGGTGGCTTACTTCGACCAGATGCGCGACCAGCTCGATCTGGAAAAGACCGTGATCGATAACGTCGCCGAAGGCCGGGAGAAGATCTCCATCAACGGTCGTGACCGCCATATCATCAGCTACCTGGAAGATTTCCTGTTTGCCCCTAAGCGGGTGCGGGTACCGGTCAAGGCGCTGTCTGGTGGTGAGCGCAACCGTCTGCTGCTGGCACGTCTGTTCAGCAAGCCCGCCAACGTGCTGGTGCTCGACGAACCGACCAACGATCTCGATGTGGAGACCCTGGAGCTGCTGGAAAGTATTCTGGTGGACTTCCCCGGTACCGTACTGCTGGTCAGCCACGACCGGGATTTCCTCGATAACGTGGTGAGCAGCTCGCTGGTCTTTGAAGGTGACGGCGTTGTGCGTGAGTACATCGGTGGTTTCGAAGATTGGCTGCGTCAGGGCGGCAGTCTGGAAAAACTGGCGGCGACCGGTGACGGCGGCAAGCTCGCGAAGGAGACATCCAAAGCCGAATCAAAAGCTGAGCCTGCCGTCACGGAACAACCCGCTGCGGAGAAAAAGAAACTCAGCTACAAGCTGCAGCGTGAACTGGATGCTCTTCCCGGTGAAATTGAAGCTCTGGAGCAGGAGCTGGCAGACCTTGAAGCCTTGACTGGTTCCAATGAGTTCTACCAGCAGGATCAGGATAAGATTCAAGCGGCATTGGACAAGCTACCTGAGTTGAACAAACAGTTGGAAGCGAAGATGGATCGCTGGGCTGCTTTGGAAGATATGCAGGGCTAATCAGCGTTACTCCTGCATCGGTGGGAGTCGAAGAGATCAACGAAAAAACAGGACATCCCGTTGCGCGGGATGTCCTGTTTTCATCTTGTTTTTCTCTGGCCACTTTTTCGATTGCTCAGAGTCTTTTAGTTAGAGTCTTTTAGTTAGAGTCTTTTTTTATAAAGTTAAGTAACGGTATCAACGTTGGTTGCTCGTAGGACAGCCAGCCAGACTTGACGAAAACCCCTGCGCCAATAAACCCCTTTTCCTCGTCATAAAAGGCGGTAATATATCCTTTTGAAGCGGGTGATGAGCTCTCCCATTCCAGAATGATCTCATTGCCATGACAGATAAGCTTTGACGGTGTAATTTTATAAGTCGTGGGACTGTTTGATGAGACGAGAATCTCTGGTGCAAAATCCGTTTTGTTCAATCCGATGGGGACAGTTATAGCGAGGGGACAGTTATAGCGAGGGGAAAACCACGGAGCATGGTATACGCCTGCAGGAATAGAACATTTGTGCTCTCGTTTACCTGCAATAATCTGACTTCCCATCCCATTGAGAGGGTACGTTGTATAGTCGTCAATAAAGGACGCTGATGTCATTGCACCGAGAGTCCCCATGACGGGCAGGGTTAAATCATGCAGGTGTGAGTCCAAAAGATATTCGCCAATCTCGCACGGAAGACGACCCTTTATCCACAGTACGGATTTCGATTGCTTTATCCACTTAAAGCTGTTTTGTCCAAGTTGCGATATCATCGCGCGCGCGCGCGATGCCGCCTGTTGCATAAGATTCATTTCCTTTGGCTTCAATAAACGGGAGTATATACCCTGAAAATCTGCCCAATGGCGATAAACATACACGAATGAATAAACCAATCCAACTATCGATATAGCTTCCAGCCCATACTTTATGCTCCAGCGAGTCCAGCTAGGATGTCCGGTATAAGAGCCCGTTACATGAAGCTTGGAAAGAGCCCTGTCCCAAGCAAGAATCAAATGTAAATAACCTGTTGTGATCCAGGTTTTGATCTTGATAGTGTCTCCATGACACTGGATTGTGGACGAGTTGCTGTCAAACGAAGTTTCAGCAAGAATAAGGGAGTGCTGTCCATTCAGCTCTGCTGACAGGCGATAAGAACCACGAATATCCCCGGAAGATGTGACAGAGAAATTCAAGACATCATAACCAGCCCCCAGTTGTTCAGCTCTGTATAATCCGGCAGGCATGGTGCAGGGGGGGGTGGGGTTGGAGTCAAACGGCCAGGCTTGAGAGTGTGCAGCCCCCACGCTCAATAGAACGATACTACAGAGACTCAATCCCCGTAGTAACCGTAGTAATACCCGCAAATAAAAAAAAACAGGCTGAGGTTTCATCTGTATAATCCTTTCGAAAATATACTCAAAAAAATAACCAAAGAGCCATCATCGCTATGAATGTTACTTAGTCCTGAAAAATCGACATCCGTATATTAGCAATTTGTGTGACTTTTATAGGGGCTGTTTTGTGTATAATCGTTACGGTAGTTATTTTACTCGAATCCAGTTTGACCTCCTTTGTTTCGGTGTTTCGGTGTTTCGGTGTTTCGGTGTTTCGGTGTTTCGGTGTTTCG
>CAMRBW010000127.1 GCA_947040555.1 uncultured Oceanospirillales bacterium
CGTTAACAACACCGTTAACAACAACAGCAGAACCGGAATAGCAACCGTGACTCTCATAGTCTTCCGCCGGGGTCAGGGCAACAGGGTGGTGTTGCCAATCGATCAGATTGGAGGAGCTGACATGGCCCCAGTACTTGGCTCCGTGGGCGCAGGCCAGCGGGTTCCACTGGTAGAACATATGGTAACGGCCACCGTAGAAGGCCAGACCATTAGGATCGTTCAGCAGACCAACCGGTGGGCTCAGATGGAAAACCGGACGCCACGGGTCTTCTACGGCTGACACCCTGTCGAGGATCTCAACCAACTGCTTGCGCAGTTGGTTATCTTTGTTTACGTCACTGCTATTTACGCCATTGCTGTTTACGTTAATCACACTTCGGCCCGCGCTGCTTGCTCGTCACCAACGGCCTCGTCTCCGGATTCACCCCAAATCGCACTCTCGGGCATCAGCACCCAGGAGATTGCGAAGGCCACACCGAAGGCGATCACCATACCGATCAAATAGAGACTCAGGTCACCAGGCACAACAATAGCCGCACCAGGCAGACCGGTCAGACCCACGGCACTCATACCCACCTTCACCGCAGCCATATAAAAACCACCCAGAGCACCACCGACCAAAGCCGCAACAAATGGCTTGCCGAAGCGCAGGTTGATACCAAACAGCGCCGCTTCAGTAATACCCAGCAGGCAGGAGAGACCGGCCGGTGTGGCAATAGACTTGATCGGTGCATCTTTAGTCCGGATAGCCACAGCCAGACAGGCACCGCCCTGAGCGACATTGGCCGCCGCCCAGATAGGCAGCAGGAAGTTGACACCGATTGCGGCGTTGGTGAGCAGACCCGCTTCAATAGCGTGGAAGCTGTGGTGGATACCGGTGATAACGATCATGGAATAAGTGCCACCAAACACCAGACCGGCCAGCCAGCCTGCCTGATTGTAAAGTGCGTTCAGCGCCCATGAGATACCATCACCCAGAATACGACCGGCAGGACCGATCAATAGCATAGCCACAAAGCCGGTCACGATAATGGTCAGAAAAGGCACCACGATCAGATCGAGGGAGTGCGGTACAACCTTACGCAGGCTCCTCTCCAGCTTCGACATAAACCACACGGTCATCATAATCGGGAACACCGTGCCCTGATAACCGACCATGGCGATATCCAGCCCCAGGAAGTCCATGTGCTGGTAACCACTGGCGATACCCCAGGCGTTGGTCAGGGCCGGGTGGGTCATGATGCCACCGATAACCGCCCCCAAAAATGGATTACCACCAAACTCACGCGCCGCACTGAAGCCGATCAGCACCGGCAGGATAATAAACGCCGCCGAGCTGAACATATCAAACAGAATGTAGAGACTGCTTGTGGCATCAACCCAGTTGTAGGTCTTCATCAGACCCAGTACCCCCATCAGCAGACCGGCAGAGACAATCGCCGGAATAATGGGTACGAAGATATTAGACAGCGTACGGGCAAGACGTTGAATCGGATTCAGCTTTTTTGCCGCCAGATCGGTCACTTCCGATTTGGAGGCTTCGCTGATACCGGTCACCCTGGTCAGCTCTTCGTGCACCTGGTTAACCAGACCGGTACCAAAGATAACTTGCAGCTGACCGGCATTATTAAAACAGCCTTTCACCCCTTCAACTTTGGTGATGGCCTGAGTATCAACCTTACTGTCGTCTACCAGAACCAGTCGTAAACGGGTGGCACAGTGGGCGGCACTGGCAATATTTTCCTGACCGCCAAGGATCGGCAGCAGCTGTTGAACTATCTGTTCGACCTGTTCTACGTTCATGGATAACTGACCTTTTTAAACGCTTCAACGCTTACTTCTGCAGTCGCTCAAGAGCGGCTCTGGATGGCAGTGCCGTCATGGCACCTTTGGCGGTGGTCGCAAGAGCACCACAGAGACAGGCTTGTCGAATAGCGGCGTCCAGAATCAGATGATCAGGCCAGCAGGACTCTCGAGCCAAACCATACAACAGCGCACCGATAAAGGCATCACCGGCGCCGGTGGTATCGACAACATCAACAGGGACAGAGGGGATACGCCAGAGTCTGTCACTGTCCTGACAGAGCACCCCGTCACTGCCAAGGGTGACCATAATAAGTCTGGCATCACACTGCTTCCAGAGTGCTTGCAATCCCTCTGGCACGCCGGTACAGCTGGTCAGCCACGCCAGCTCTTCGGTGGAGACCTTGATCACATCGGTCAGGGCGAGTGCAGCATTGACCTGAAGGCGCATGTCCGCTTTCGAAGCCCAGACATCCGGACGAAGATTAGGATCAAAACTCACCAGCGCACCCTCAATTTTCGCACTGGCCATCGCCGTAAAAGCGGCACTGCGCACCGGTTCATTCGCCAGGGCAATAGAGCAGAGATGGAGATAATCACCCGGATTGAACGTTGGCAAATCAGTCATGGTCAGGAACTGGTCCGCACTCGGGCGCACCATAAAAGTAAAACTGCGATCCCCCTGATCATCCAGATCAACAATAACCACGCTGCTGCGCTGATCATTTTTGGTGATCATAAAATCGGTATCGACACCTTCCCGGTTCAAAGTGTCCCGCAGAAAATGACCAATGGGATCACCACCCACGGCTCCGATAAATCCGCAATCTCCCCCCAGACGGGCAGCAGCGACAGCAACGTTGGCAGGCGCACCGCCAGCGCACTTTATAAAACGATCCATAAAACGATCCGTGTCGTCTGGTATCAGATCGACAACCGCATCACCCAGTGCCCAGATTTTTCCCATAATGCGCAACCTCTGAACTCTTCAAGCAGCAAATTGGTTAGCTAGATCAATTTAGCTAACCCTATTAATAAAATATGCGTAAATATTTTTGCCATAAATCAACATGTTCAAACTGTGACTTCACCAAAAGGAGAGATAATCATATAGTTAAACCCTCGGTACTCTCCCGTTGAGAGTGGCAGTCATCACGAGTGGAGCTATAAAAATGAGCAGACCTATGAAACGACCTGTACGTATTGCTGTGACCGGTGCCGCCGGTAATATTGGTAAAGCACTGTTGTCCCAGATCGGTGCCGGATCTCTGTTTGGCCCAGATCAACCGGTGATCCTGCAGCTAATTGAACTGCCCCAGGCCATTGACCAGCTTCGCGGGGCTGCCATGGAGCTGGAGGATTGTGCCTTCCCACTGGTTCACTCCATCACCCTGCACACGGACTCCGCCACCGGATTTGCAGATGCACACTATGCGTTCCTGATCGGCGCCATGCCCCGCAAGCAAGGTATGGAGCGTGCCGACCTACTGCAGGCTAACGCTGAAATATTCAGTCTCCAGGGTCGTATGATAAACGACCATGCCAATCCAGATGTGCGAGTACTGGTGGTCGGCAACCCTTGCAACACCAACGCTATGATCGCCAGTCGCAACGCCCCTGATCTCTGCCCGACCCAGTTCACCGCCATGAGCCGCCTTGACCATAACCGTATGGCCGGTATTTTGGCCAACCGGATCGGTTATAACCCCGCCAACCTGCGCAAACTGATCGTCTGGGGCAACCACTCCGCCACCATGGTGCCGGATATCGACCACGGCAACTGCTTTGGTCAGCCCCTGACCGAACTGGTAGACGACAAGTGGTTCAAGGATGTCTTCGTCGAGAAGATTCAAAAGCGGGGAGCCGAAATTATCCAGACCTGCGGCCATTCCAGCACTCTCTCTGCCGCCCGTTCTGCCGTTGACCATATGAACAGCTGGGCTAATGGCACCCGCGCAGACGACTACGCCAGCATGGGCGTGATCAGTGATGGCAGTTACGGCATCACCAAAGGCATTCACTTTTCCTTCCCGGTGCACTGCAACTACGGTCGTTACCAGATCGTTCAGGGCTTGCAACTGAATCCCTGGCTGCAGGATATGATCAAGCGCACTGAAGATGAACTGCTGAAAGAACGGGAGCTGGTGCAGGATCTGCTGCCCAAGGAGACCGAAGCACGTCACAACAACTTCTCCCGTGACTACAGCAACGGTCGGGAACAGACCAGCGGTGAACACTTCCTGAGCGCTCAGAAGATCAGCGAACACGAATAAGACACTGGTTGAATATTAAGGCAAACCACGCTCTACGGACGTGGTTTGTTTAGATCAATTTCTTATATTTGCCAAAGCAGTAGTTCCACTGCTCCAAAATATTCCTCGCTTCTGACTTGATTCTGAATACTCAAAAACAATAAGACTAAGTCAGACTGTTCTAACCCCTACCCAACGCCGTGTATAATGGTTGATTATCCAAATCAAGCTGGTACCTCGGTTTCAATGGCTAACTTTCGTACTCATATCACTGTCGCCTGTGCCCTAAGTGGAGCACTGGCGACAACTGTCCTTTATGCCGACATGGCCACACCGGGAGAAGCAATGGCGCTCTGGGGTATCGGCACAGTGGGCGGACTTTGTCCTGATCTGGATTCCAAAAATTCCATGTCTCAGTGCATTGTTTTTATTCTCTGCTGTGGACTGTTCTGCCTCAGTCTGGGCAGTCAGCTGCCCGCGGTCATGCCCCTGCCTATGGCTATTGTCACCATTCTTGGCTCGATGGCTCTGCTCTATCATCAGATATTGCCCCGCCTGTGTGCCTTTATGAATCACCGGGGCAATTGTCACTCCCTACTGACGGCTGTGCTTGCGTCCCTGACCATCACCAATATCGCCGCCTATCTTCTGGGTCGCGGGATTGAGAGTGCCTACCTGATCGGGCTGTTTTTCTTCGGTGGTTTTCTTAGCCATCTGGTGTTGGATGAGATCTACGCCATCGACCTCAAACACCGCAAGCTGAAAAAATCCTTTGGTACCGCCATCAAACCTTTCTCCATGACCGCACCCTTTTCAACCCTGATGCTCGGTGCCCTCTGCTGGTTGCAGTTCTGGATCACACCGTCCACCAGCTCACTGAAGATGGTGCTGAGCAAACTGACCAAAGCAACCCTGATGACGCTTGGTTAAGGTTTCTGAAGAGTAAGGAGGCCGTCTGAAAACTCAGACGGTCTCCCACTGGTGAAAGGCACAGATGTACAACACATCGGTATCAAGCGGATAAAAGTTTAGGAGAGTTCTGAACCGAGGGGTCGGAACAGACTCTCAATTTGGCTGATAATCAGGCACCGGACAACGCCAGAAACCGGCCGTCATTATACCTAAATGAATGCCATCACCTTGTATTGAATAGCGCGGATCAGACAATGAGCCCCAGAAATGAACCTTGGCAGAGGTCGGCCGAATTACATCAAAGTACCAGCAAAGCTCATAAAAGAATCCAGGGACTCTGACCCTGAAATGTGAGTTAACAGGCAGGCTATGCTGCCAGTGACCACCGACTCCGAAGAGGCCTACTTCCTGGGCATTCGCGCCATCAGCCTCATAGATTGCGATCTTTCCTAAAAAGGCTGTACCGGCAATAAAACGTACCGACACATTGGCTAAATCATCATTGCTGTTCAGGATTTGTTCATCCATAAGTCTCCGGCTATTTGCTTTCACCCCCAAATGCTCGCAGCCACAGGACTTTGGATCAGAAAATGTTTGATTACAATCGTCCGAGTACTCAACAGCGTTCGTCTGTGTCGGGGGTATGAAGAGAAGAAGGGTAAACAAGGATAAACAACGTAAGAACTTCATAGAGACACGCCTGTTTAATGAAGGGGTCATGCGACACTGGGGGAGTGTCTGAGGTTTCACCGTTAACAACATTAGTGTATTTTTTTGCGTAAACAAGAACAGTGTCTAATAATGACTGAATTTTTGGGAGTAGAAGGGGGGTCATGGAAGCAGCACTCTTTGACCATGGAGAGCGACTTATGGCTCTTAATGGATTCCTGGGAGCGGTTCCTGATTTATTCTTTTTCCATCAATTTACTTAAAATTATCTGGCTGCTATTTTGCATAAACTCCGGAACGGAGCTGGTTAGCCCCCCTACCTTTTGCCAGCGACGGGACGTGGAGCCAATCGTGAACCGAGAGAGGGCATGCCCTCTCTCGTTGCTGGCAATGAAGCGTCAAAAAAGAAGAGAAAAACAACGGCTTCGATCGTTATCTAGCATCGTAAGCTCTGCCCCTTCAGGGACGAGTAGCTCACATTATCGTCAGAGGGTTGCCGCTATCTCGGCCACCTTTTTGCTGAAGGTCTGCATCATCTCTCGGGCCTTGTTTTCATCAAAGGTTTTCAAGATTTTGTTTTCCACAATGACCTGACCATTGACAATGACCGTATCGACATTGGCCGCGTTGGCGGAGTAGACCAGCACCGAATAAGGGTTAAATATCGGCTGCATATTGGTGGACTGAGTCTCGACAATCACGATATCTGCCAACTTGCCCGTTTCCAGTGAACCCAGCTCATCGTCCCGGTGAATGGCGCGAGCACCACCAATAGTCGCCATCTCAACCACTTTCAGGGGAGGCATGACCGAGCGGTCTTTGTTGGCCAGTTTGTGTAGCTTGGCCACATATCCCATCTGACCGATAATATCCAGCGTATTGCCACTCATCGGGCCATCGGTGCCCAGTCCAATTCTTAACCCATCGTCGTGCATCTTCAGGGCGGGAGAGATGCCCTTGGCCGATTTGATATTGGCAACCATATTGTGGGCCACACCCACATCACGCTTTTTCATCAGCGCGATATCACTGTCGGTAACAAAAATAGCGTGGGCAGCAATAAACCGTTTATTGAGCAGACCGATGGAGTCCAGGTATTCAATCGGTGTCATACCGTACTGCTCTTTAAAGCGGTTAAACTCCTTCTCGGTTTCTGCCACATGCATAGAGACCGGCACATCATACTTGTCCGACAGGGTTTTGA
This sequence comes from uncultured Oceanospirillales bacterium, assembly GCA_947040555.1. Lineage (GTDB taxonomy): Bacteria > Pseudomonadota > Gammaproteobacteria > Pseudomonadales > Endozoicomonadaceae > Sansalvadorimonas. Next base: position 6,841 of record CAMRBW010000127.1, read on the forward strand.
TGGTTTCCAGATCCTCCTTGTTGACCGTATGGGGCGCATGGGGACCAAATCCAGGGGTGATCAGCTCATCATCCTTGTACTTTTCAATAAAGCTCACCGCACGGGCGATAGTCTCTTTGGCATCCTTACCATCAGCGGTCGGGAAGCGGATAATATTCTGGGTCATGATGCCCCGCAAACCGATCTGCTTGACCGCCTGGGCGGAACTCTCTTCAAACAGATACATATCCACCATCGTTGTCACACCGCCTTTGGCCATCTCGATACTGCCATGCAGACTACCAAGGTAGGACATCTCTTCGGACACCATGCGCTTTTCCAGCGGGAAGATATAACGGTTAAGACGGTCCGGTACATCGTCGGCCAGACTGCGGAACACCGTCATCGCAGCATGGGTGTGGGTGTTGATCATACCGGGCATCACAATACCGTCATTGGCGTCTATCGTCTTGGTGGCTTTATATTTGTCGGCCGTCGTCTTATCACCGACATTAATAATTTTGTTGTCTTTAACGACGATAACACCATTTTCAATGATGTCTCGGTTCGGGTTCATGGTCAGCACGGTGCCATTGGTAATCACCATATCAGCAGCGATTTTCTCGGCTGCGAAACCCATAACCGGGGTGCTCAGTATACAAACGGCAAGAGCCAAAGGAGTTTTTTTCATGTTTACCACGGACAAAGAAAACATTAACGGCCACAGGGTCATCAATGAACGACCCTGAGCTCGATTGCTGACGCACATTACCGGCTAACAGAAGATAGGTAAACCCCTTCGGGGCTATGTTTTTTGGGAATTCTGTACTTTGTGTGGGGCTGAATTCAAGTAATAAGCGCTAGAAAGTTTTTTTGCCTTATTGCTTGAATCCATCCCTTCTTTTACCAGCTTGCTTTTTTGTTGTCCTGCAACTTCATCAATATTGGTAGTTGTTCGCCCAGAACTTAGGAGCATATGATGTAAAATTTCATCATCTTTTGAACTATCCATCAAAAAAATCTTGAACCATATTAAATTGATCGCTAGACAGACATTCCTTCAATTCTTTTACATGACTATCATGAAAACAGAATTCCGAACCAGCAATATTATGCAGCCTATTGAATAGAAATTTTGCAAGCTTTGGTATAATGCCTCTTGTTTGCACTGAACTATACATAGAGTCTATTAATTCATCAATTTTTTTCACTTCCTTGATTCTTTTTTCTACCTTTTCAGCATACCCAATGATCTGTTCTTTTTTTTCTTTAGCGTCAACAATAATCTTGCTAAAAAAAGATCTATAATAACTTTCAAAATTAAGACTATCTATTCCATACTCGCCACATCCTATATTTCTTAACACGTAACAACATAAATCATCTTCATCTTCAGGAAGAACACTTCCATTAGATATCTCTATGCGTCTTTGCATCTCCCCACCCATGCGACAAAGGATTTCTTTAACACGGTCAAAACCGGGGGAAATCTTTGTGTAAATCTGTCACATCTTGATCTAATCCATCCGAAAAATCACGGAAAATCTTATCAGAAATGTACCTGGCAAGTTTTGGAAGCAAATATCTTTTATTGGTATTACTGTATACCTGATCAATCAAATTTTGAACATCGACTATATCTTCATCCACCTTTATGCCTTCAAATATTGCGTTAAAATACTAATCAATCTTAAGGTTAGAAATACTCTCGCAATTATTGTTACTTTCGATGTATTCAAAAATTTTATTTTCATATTTTTTAATAGCAGATTGCTTAAGCTTTGTAATGCACAATTTAGATATATTATTTGGTTTTAAACTATCTTTAATATAGGGAGCATCAGAATCTGGGACATTATCAATAAAATCACGCATAGGTGTATGGGTTTTCTCATGCCGATTCTTACCTCCCGATTGAATAAAGCATTTATCGCAATAATTGCACTTGTAGAGCTTCTCGCCGG
>CAMRBW010000128.1 GCA_947040555.1 uncultured Oceanospirillales bacterium
AACTCTCCCTTACAACTCGCCCTTACAACCCTCCCTCACAAAAGCAAAGAGCCGCGGATTTATCGACGCAGGCTCTCTGCCTCTACCGCAGCTTCCGCTATCGCTGTAAAAGCTACCACTCGCTCAGCAACGACAGCGGATCAACCATTTCCCGCGTTTTCACCTTTCCGGCCGGCGTACCCAGATGGATGAATCCAAACAGTTTTTCATGGTCTGCCAGCCCCAGAGCCTCGGCCACCAGCGGTTCATAGCTGACCAACCCGGTACGCCACATCGCACCGACCCCCAGAGCGTGAGCCGCATTCAGGATATTGGATACCGCCGCCCCCAGTGAAAGAATCTGTTCCACTTCCGGCACCTTAGGGTGTGGCTGCCCCACCAATACCGGCAGGAGTAACAACGGCGCTCGCAGCAGAGTCTTGCGCAACCGCTCCTGCCCGCCTTCACTTAACGATGGATCAAGGGCGAGAGCCGCCCGGCACAACGCCTCGCCCAGTTCATTGCGCCGCTCGCCCTGAACACGAATAAAGCGGTACGGGCGCAGACCGGCATGGTCCGGTGCTCTCAAAGCCGCTTCCAGCAGCAAAGCGATCTGTTGTTCACTCGGTGCCGGTTCCGTCACCATTGGTCTGGACACGCGATTAACCAGTACCTCCATAGCATCCATCCGCTTTTCCTCTTATAAAAAAGGGTGATTCTGAGATCACCCTATTATATTAATATCGAGAATCTTACTGTCGAGAATCTTACTGTCGAGCAAGACGACTGTTTTCGTCTACCCTGCCACAATCACTGCGCCATGGATTGATATCCAGACCACCCCGACGCACATAACGGGCATAAACCGTTAACTCTTGCAGATGGCATAGCCGCTTCAGATCCATAAATATACGTTCAACGCACTGCTCATGGAAATCCTGATGCTGGCGGAACGAACAGAGATATCTCAGCAACCCCTCCCGGTCCAGCTTCGGGCCGGTGTAGTCGATCACCAGCGTCCCCCAGTCCGGCTGCCCTGTTACCGGACAGTTGGACTTGAGCAAATGGCTGTGCAGAGCTTCTGTAACGACCGTATCGCTGTCAGCTTGCAGATAATCGGCCTCCAACGTGTAGGTATCGATCTCCACATCCAGATCATCAATACACTCACCCGGTGCAGAATAAACACCCTGAGTCGTCAATTCAGCCAGTGTGAATAACTCAACTTTGACAGGGGCACCAGCCTCCGCAGAAAGGTCACGAACCATAACGTCCTGCACCATGGCCGCCGAGGAAAACCGGCTCTGGTTAAAGGAGTTCAGGTAGAGTTTGAATGACTTGGATTCAATAATATTGGGCGAGTTACACGGCAGTACAAAGACACCTGCCATAACCACGGGCTTGCCCTTTTCATTCAACCAGGACAGCTCCGGGCCATTCCAGGTATCCGTGCCAGTAAACGGCAGATTATCACCAGCGAGTGTCAGAGCTTCCCACTTAGGAGCACGGGGAATAGGAAACAACAGCGAGGCGTCATACTCACTCTTATATTCACTGTGACGTCCTAGTGGAGAATCATTTACGGTTTTGATCATTATCTTAACTTCTCTATCCAATCCCTTATCAACCAAGGGTAACTAGCTGAAAACCCCAAATTGGTCATAATGGTAGCTTTTATAGCGCAAACCTGAAATAGACCCTGAGGCCAATAACGACCGAAAAGACCTTCCTGTTTGTTGAAGTCAATAGTGGCACGACTATTGCCAAAATCCTTGGCTACACTGCCGTCTTCTGTTCGCTAACCGCTTATTGCACTGCCGCCAGCCCAGCCATTTCCGATAATGACAACCCGCTTCATATCGAACAAATACTTATACTCAGTCAGGTAATACACTCTACCTGAATTATTCGTTCAAAATAGCCATGAATGGAAAATACTGGCCGACAGGGATTGACCCTTCCCGGTCAGTTGTCTAACTTTTGCCGTCTATTCGTAACTTCCAGGTTATTAAACATGTATCAAACCAGCGATACTTTTGCCTATCATCGTCAGCAGTTGGTCAAATTCACCGAAAACCTGCCTGTGGCACTGACTCAAATCATTCAGGAAGAGCAGCAGAAAGAGCTGATCACCAGCCTTCAGGAAGCCTGTGAAACACTGGATAGTGATACCATTAACGGCTGGCAGCTGGCCCAGAACTGGTTCTTCTGTTTTATTGGCAACCACCCTCAACTGACACCTATCGTACCAAGGGATTTGCTGTGGTTCCTCGGCGGTGACTGTCTTCACTTTCTGACCGATGACGAAATAAGCCAATTCCAGAAAATCGAAGATAAAGTCGCTAACGAAGGTCTGCACTGGATAGAAGCCCATCGTCAGGTGTTGTCCGAATCCAGCTTAACCCACTGATCAGACCCACTTTCCACAATTCTCTCCTATGCTATGACCGGTACGTGGACAGAGGGCATTATCCATGGCCAGCACTTATGATTCCGGCCTGCCACAGGACATGGCCGATAATCTGGGAGAGTTGTTAGACTCACTTCCCGGCGTCATTATCAAGGGGCACTACACCACCGAAGGTCCGAAAGTTTTTCTTTATGTATCCCAGGGGGCAAAGGAGATCTTCGGTGTCTCCCGCGAGCAGCTAAAAGCAGACAGTCAGCTGTTCTGGGCTATCTGTCACCCAGACGACCGTGACGATCTAAAGGCCAGCATCAGTAAGGCCGTGACAGAAAAATCCGATTGGGTACACAGTTGGCGGGTCTGTAACATTTGCCAGACAGGTCCTACCGGCATAGATGGGCAACCGTACATCGACGAGCAGCCGCACATCAACGGACAACCCGCTCGCTGGATACGCGTCTCCAGTCGTCATTTTCGTTCTCTGCCGGATGGCAGCGCCATTCGGGTCAGCAGTTTTCTTGATATCACCCGTGAAAAGAGACTTGAAGAGGGGTTACGACTCGCCTCCCATAATGCAGAACAGGCCAATAAAGCCAAAAGCACGTTTTTAGCCAATATCAGCCACGAAATGCGGACACCGTTGAACGGCATCCTCGGGTATGCCCAGCTGCTCTCCCACCAGCTGCAGCTGACCGGACAGGCGGCAAAAAATCTGAAATCACTCAGTCAGTGCGGGAACCACCTGCTGGCGGTTATCAACGATGTGCTGGATATGGCCAGAATTGAGAGTGGCCTACTTAACCTGCAGAGCAATCCCATCGCCCTTGAGCAACTGTTCTCGGATGTCAATTCAGTTATAGAGCCACTGGCCTCGGCCCACGGCCTCGACTTCACCATGAGCTGCAGTAGCGATCTGCCGCCGTCTATCTTGAGCGACGACACCCGCCTGCGGCAAATTCTGATCAATCTGCTCAACAATGCGGTCAAATTTACCGAGTCCGGAAAGGTTTCACTGGCTGTATCGATAGTGAATGATCAACTGCAATGTATTGTTACCGATACCGGCTGCGGTATTCCAGCAAATCGCATTGACACTATTTTTAAACCCTTTGAACGACTTGACGTCCACCACAGCACCGAAGGTACAGGGCTGGGGTTGGCTATTACCAGTCATATCGTCGAGTGCCTTAACGGAACCCTCACACTGGAGAGCGAACCCGGTAAGGGGAGTCGGTTTACCATACTGCTGCCTTACGAGGAGGTCGCCATCACCGAAGGGGAAGCGTTCGGATGTACTGCCTTTGAACTCAAACCGCTCGACCTTCACCCACCTCCCCGAATATTGGTCGTTGATGACCGGAAATCCAACAGGGATGTATTGAAGCAAACTCTGGAATTGTACGGTTTTGCAGCGATGGGAGCGGAAAATGGTATAGAGGCACTCCGTCTTCTGCGTCAAAGACCTTTCGATCTGCTGCTCAGTGATATTCGCATGCCTGTTATGGGTGGGCTGGAGCTGATTGGGGAGATGAAGCAAGACAAAAACTTGAAAGATATTCCCTGTATTGCGATCTCGGCCAGCATCTTTCCCGGCCAGATTCAGCAGGTTCTGGAGGCTGGCTTTCATAGGTTTCTGCCGAAACCGTGCAGCCAACAGCAATTATTCACCTGTCTATGCGACACTCTCAACCTTAAACGGCAAGCGCATAATCCTGAACAACAGGAGCAAAGCGAACCGGCAACACTGAATGCCCAGCAGCCACCGGATATGTCGGCATCAGCCCCTCTCCCCTCGGACACCCTTAACCGACTCAAAGCCCAGATCGATATCGGTGATATAGATGGGCTACGAAGCGTACTTGCACAAGAGCTCTCATCCCCAGAGCATGCCTCCCTGAAAAACATTCTGGAAAGCTTTCTTGATGCTCTGGATCTTGAGGGTTTCACCAAATTTTTGTCTGGTATTCCTGAAATCGCGTGATGACCAAGGGCAGGCTGATCGGACCAGTAGCCGAAATGTCCGGCCTACAGGTATATCATCTTCTTGGTCATACCACCGTCTATAACAAAGTTTTGACCGGTGATAAAACCACTCTTCGGAGAGAGCAAAAATTTCACCATATTGGCAATATCATCCGTCTGACCAACTCGTCCTGCCAGATGTTGGCTATGGCAGGTTTCGGTCAGCTCCGCAGGTTCGATCTGACCATCCCTGCTAATGGTATCCACTGCGATCCATCCAGGGCTGATGCAGTTCACCCGCACCTCACCAGAGAGCGATACAGCCATAGCATGGGTCATTGATACTACGCCCCCTTTACTGGCGGCATAGGCCTCACTCTGGGGTTCTGACTGCAACCAGCGGGTCGAAGCGATATTAACAATGGCCCCCTTACTCTGACGAAGCATGGCCACAGATTCACGACAGACCAAAAATGTCCCGGTCAGATTGACATTGATATAGTGTTGCCAGTCTTCCAGAGAGAGATATTCCAGCGGTCCGCTACAGGGATCAGAGATCCCCGCATTATTGACGACACCATTCAAATGCCCAAACCAGTTGCGAACCCGCGCAAGCGCTTTTTTTACCTGTTCCTCATTTCCCACATCGGCCCGGATAAAGCGAATATCGCCACGGGGAGCAAGAGTGCGGATAAGCCGCTCACCTTCGTCCCTCAGTACGTCCAGAATCACGACTCGATGACCGGCATCAAGCAAAGTCATCGCAATGCTTTTACCAATTCCCCGCACACCACCGGTGACGAGAATAACCGAAGCGAGAGACAGACCGGCAGATTGATCGACAGACATCTGCAGACTCCTGTTCTGTGTCGTTTGGGAAAAGCTAGAAGAAGAACAGCAAAAGAAAAGAAAAAAGGAAAAAAAAGGAAAAGAAAAAGCCAGCGTTCCCCTCAGACACTGGCTTATTAATCGGCTTACTCCGGCATCCCGGTTATTTTTGTAACGCTCTTATGGATGCCTTGCCGGTGAGAGGTCTTATTATTTTTGTGCTGCCCCTCTCACGCCTGGTTAATATACATAAACGACCCGCAAAAAACGTTGACTTACGTCAACGGAATTAAGTAGCTTTACGTAATTAATTGCGTAAATTGTCGACATCCAGCTCCATAGCCGCACGATCCAGTAACTCGGGAGCCATCTGTTTTTTCACTTTGACGCCCAACTCGATAAACTGCTGAGCCTGCCGTACAGCATTACCGCGACCACTGGAAAACTTGTTCATTGCGCCGTCGTAGGTTTTTCGTACCGTATCAAGCTGGGTGCCCAGTTTCTGCATATCTTCGCTAAATCCACGCAGCTTTTCATAAAGCGCTGTCGCCTTATCGGCGATCATCTTGGCATTACGATTCTGGTGTTCATAACGCCAGATATTTTGAATGGTGCGCAGTGTCACCAACAGATTGGTAGGGCTGACCAGCATAATATTCTTATCCAGAGCCTCTTGAAACAGCGCGGGTTGATGTTCGATGGCCGCGTAGAATGCCGCCTCAACCGGAATAAACATCAGCACATAATCCAAAGTCCGTACCGCATCCAGATCCTGGTAATTTTTATCACTCAGGGTACGGATATGATTACGCAAACTCTGCACATGGGCGTTGAGCGCTTTACTCCGCTCACTGTCTTTATCAGCCTCGATAGATCGGTTGTAATCCACCAATGAGACTTTTGAGTCAATAATGACATCCTTATCATCAGGCAGATGGACAATCACATCCGGCTGCTGTCGTTCACCATCACTGTTGCGTAGTGATACCTGTCGTACATATTCGTGCCCCTCTCTCAATCCAGACTCTTCCAGCACCCGATCCAGGACCAGTTCACCCCAGTTACCCTGTAATTTTTTATCACCCTTGAGAGCACGGGTCAGGTTCAGAGTCTCCTGACTCATCTGCTGGTTGAGCTGTTTGAGACCATGGATCTCATCACGCAGAGAGCGACGCTGCTGCGCCTCATTATCATAGGCTTGAGTTACCTGCTGACGAAAGTCGGTGATCTGCTGCCGAAACGGTCCGAGCAGCCCCTCCATCTCGGTCTTGTTTTGCTTGGAGAAACGACTGACTTTGTTTTCAAAGATACGATTGGCAAGGTTCTCGAACTGCTGACCAAGACGCTGCTCAGACTGCTCCAGCACCGTCAGCTTTTCTGTCATCGCCTCAACCTCCTTGCGGGCGGTGACACTGGCGAGCTGATGCAGAGTAAGATCCTGCTGACACTGCTCAAGCTTCTTCTCTTTATCACTGAGCACATCTTTCAGTTCACAGACCGTACTTTCCAGATAATCGGTCTGCTTTCTCGTTTCAATCAAAGCTTCGGCATAGTGTTGGTTCTCGTTACGCAGGATCGCCTCAAGGCGGCTACGAATAACAACCGAAGCAAAACGCCAGGTAATCAGGGAGGAAACAGTGATAGAAGCACACGCAATGGCAAAGTAAACGATTACTGTTGTGTTCATTATGACGGTCCTTGTCATTCTTCTTGTCTTTTTTGTTGCTCTAATACCTTAACATCAGCGTCCGTACACTCTCCAGTGACAGATTTTTTTGTCTGTCTGTGGCACCACGGAATCGAGCTCTGGTTTCCCCATAGAAAGGCCGAACAAACCATGAGTGCACCACTTGTTGAGCGATATTCCTTCAGAGGGCATCGACCACACGCGCCTCACAGCCGTCCCGGTGGTGCCGATGACACCTTCAACGGTCGCTCGTGCCGCCAGCCTATTCATCCAATACGGTATAACCTGTACGGGACTCCGCTTAATCAAAACATTTTCAAACTGACCATCGTCGTATTCACTCAATGAGCGCGCGGTGTGTTCGCAGTCCTGCCCGGTGTTTAAATGGATATAGCCTCCCAGGCCATCAAACCTGACACTGCGATCTGCCACCTCCAAAACATCACACATCACCCCCGTACGGGCAACAAGGAAATGGCTGACCTGACCAGTTTCAGCAATCTTCACACTTTTCTGAGACCAGGCCCCTTGTGCATCATCCTGACAGTAAAGCGCCCTGATGAAATAATCGATGGCTTCTGGCGTCAGCAGGGAATAAGCCTCCTGCACCTTTTGACGCCCTTCCCAAGAGTGAAACTGCTCTGCCAACAACTCGCTCGAAGGACGAACACCCTCTCGCTGTGCCCAGTGACCATCCGCCTCCTGCACCGAGAGAACAAGGTTGTGCTCTTCTACATTGATAACAATGCGGACTAAGCCCTCCCTCCCCATGACCTTAGCCAGCGTTAAAAAAGCCTTTTCCGTCGGGGATTGAAGTGCCTTCGGAACACGCCCATTCATTTCTTCAGCCACATTGGAATCGGGTAACCGGATAATCTCCAGCTGGGGTCGGCGTTCAACACCCAGAGGGTAACGCCAACTGACCAGCAACAGCCGGGAGAGTTCAGCAGAGGAAAAATAGACCGGCATACGACCAACCCGCTGACTCCTGTAGCCCCATAAACCCTGAGCGCCTTGGATGTAGGATCGCCACTTACGCACTGGATTACGTAATTTCCACGCCAATATCAATCCCCAGCCTAGCGGTCCTGCCGCCAAATGAGCCGGTAGCTGTGCCACTGCGGATTGAATGATCGGGGTCGTCACCATACTGAAAAGAAAGGAATAAAAACCATCACTGATAGCTTGGCCAAACTCCTGAAAAACATCGACGCCCTCAAACAAGACCAATGTATCTGCGGATTGGCCAAAAAATGTACCCACGGGCGTAATCGTGTAAGAAGATGTGTCCGGCTCTGCATTCGAGCCGACGGCAGAACACTCTACAACCCCAAACAGCAGCAGGATACAAATAGCTCTCCTGACCATTGCCGAATGGTTATCTTCTCCGCTTCGGATGTTGATTACTGTTATCTTCATGCCCCTTCAGACAACGGGACTCCTCAATCAGTTTCATAAGAAATGTAATCAACTAGCAGGGGGTGTGATGATAATAGCAACGGTATGTTGCCCGATGGTTTAACTAGTCCTGGTAAGGTTTCACTTCTGTAAAAAAATCATAAAAAAAGCCCAAACCATTAAGATTTGGGCTTCTAAAACTGGAGCGGGAAACGAGACTCGAACTCGCGACCCCAACCTTGGCAAGGTTGT
>CAMRBW010000129.1 GCA_947040555.1 uncultured Oceanospirillales bacterium
GCCTTTGCCTTTGCCTTTGTTCTTTCTCATGTATTCCGACGTCATGGTTCGTAATGATTCCTGGGTGGCCACTTTCAGGATGAACCAATAATTTTCCGTTCTTCGCTATATTAAAAATATTTATCGCCTCACGGAATTTCGTCTTCTCGCTCGCCTCCCACTCCTGATATTTTTTTTGATCTATTGGCAAAGCCCTTTCGCTGATAACTATAAGAGACTGTGCAATCGCCTCATCCCTACACCGACGGGGACTCGCACCTAGAATAGGAACCTTTTTATTTGCCTCATTCTTTTTCTTTGCCTCATTAAGGTACGGACCAATCGCTGGATGAGGGTACGCGCCAGCTGTCAGCAACAGTGTCACCATACTGTAGTAGCCTTGCCGAGCAGCGATAACTACAGGCGCTTTGCCCCCCATGTTTGTTCAAAATTCACCCCAGCCTTGATTAAGACTTCCACAACATCAACTCGCTCCCGTTGGACTGCCTGAAAAAGACAGAATAAGCCTTCTTCCGCTGCGGGATGACGGACCCTCTTATTAATATCAAAATCATTTTTTCACAGAATTCCTGAACGATTCCAGCCGGCCCTTTTTCACAAGCCATTATGAACATCTTGTCTACGCCCTCTCCTGCCGTGGCAGATTCTCCCGCAAGACCAATAAGCAAACCGCAGCACATAAAATATATAAAAGTGTGTTGGAATAATCCTGATATAACCACCACAGTCTCCCTCCATTGCTACCATGAACATAGGCGAAACCAAGAGTGGAGAGTGGAGAGTGGAGAGTGGAGAGTACAGTCACCCATAAAGAGAATCAGTGTCTCCGTTTCTCCCGATTGGAAAAAAGTTTATCCAGCTTCACTTCCGGCTCCTGAAAACCACCCTTGATTTCGTAGCGCAAACTGGCAAATTTCTCCACTCGGTTGCCGAGAAACTTGTCAAACAGATAGGCGGCACCGGCCACATAGGGTTGACCCAAAAGGAGACTGACGACAGCGATATTCTTGGTAACCGGCAACGTGACCACCAGCCCCATATCGAGATTCTGGTCTTTGGTGCTGAGCTGGCCGCTGAGTTTAAAGTCTGATGACGGCCCTTTGATAGTAATCGGTTCTACCAGACTGATCAGGCCGTTATCCAGAACAATACGTCCACGAACCCGATCAAACGCCATGCCACTTTTGTAGAGATCAGAGAAATCCAACCGCAGCCGGCGGGTTATGGTATCGATATTCAAAACCCCGAACAGGCGCAGGGCTTCTGACCCGGAGGCACCCATGGAATCAAAGCGGCCATCCGACATATTCAGACCAATATTACCCTGGACATTGTTTATGGAAAATCCGGCCGGTGAACCCTGCCAGCGCATATCCACCTGGCTTTCCAGTTTTTTCGCGCTCAGCAGCCCCGGATATCCCAGAAACTCAAGCAATTGATCAATATTTTTACTATTGACCACGCCCATCAAAGAGGTTTGATGCCGTTGATTACGTTTCGTCCACTCCAGTGATCCGTTTAAATCAGCACCACCGACCCAGCCTTGAAGATCAGACAACTGCAGACCACCCACTATCGGCTCTAATGCAAACGACAAGGATCCGACATTTTTACCCCCCCGCACAATCTCCTTTATCTCCACATTCATGGGGGGTACGGAGGATGGATCAACCTCGGCCAATATATCTGATGCGGGAGTGGTACTGACGCCCTTAGCGCCAATGTGATTGCCCGTCGCATTGGGAGTGGGCTCAGGCAATACAATTCGAGCCACCGAGACCTGCAAAGAGGCGTTCTTTGCAGGTTGGGTAACCGACCCTCTTAGCGCTTGAGAAACAATGGCCAGCTTCCAGTCGTCAGGCTTGCCATTAAAATTGATACGGGCTTGGGAGAGCAGCTCTTTATCCCAAAGCAGATGTTCAATATGGAAATTTCTCACATGCAGATTAGATAACAAACCGTTATTACGGAATGTCGCACCGGCCCCGGCAGCCGTGGAAGCCTGTTCCGCTTTGCCTCTTTTTTGGGCAACTGGCTTGTTGTCACGCCACCAGCTGCCCCACGGTTCCAGTTTCAACGTATCCAAACGACCAGTTACCGTTACTCCGCGCCCTGGCAGAGTGGCCATTCCCTGACCGAAGTTAATACCCATTCGTTCCAGCTGTCCGGAGCTATCAAGCTCCAACAGTGAGTTTATTTTCTGTCCCGATGCTTTAACCAGATTACTGGTGATCAATACCGGCTTGCCTTTTCTGACACCAAACCTGATATCGAGAGCCCCTTTCTGTCCGGCACTTTTGGCGAAGGGCTCGGGCAGGGCAGAAGAGACATCCACAAGATCAGTACGGATATCCAGCATCACGGCAGAGTTACCAGAACCAATCGTCACACCCGCGTTATAACGGGCTTCTCCCTGCACAAAATCAGAAAGATCCGTTTCCAACCATTCAGAAAGCGTTGATGTCGCAACCCTTCCGTTTAATGTCAGACGGGTTTCCATGCCAGAGGAACGCCGCATTTTTGAAAGAATATCCAGAGTTAAAGGCTCGCCCTGAAGCTTCCCTTTCAGGCGTTTCCCGTAAAGTCCTTTTTTGCTGCTGTAATGAAACTGTCCGGCAATAGCAGAAGCACTCAGCCACAAATCGGGCATAACCAGACCGTTATTATCAAGCTGGATATCCACCTGAATATCTTCCCCGGACCGGCCCTTCAGCGGAATATCCAAATCAAGATCGGCCGACAGTGGCCCGGTAATCTGCCAATTATCAGCGGCATGATTGATAAATGTGGCAAGGGCGCTCTCTCGCAACACGCGTTGGGCATCCTCGCCATTACTGTCAATCTTGGCGCTGACGGCGACTATCAGCGGTTTCTTGCTACGAAGATCCGGAATATAGGCACGCAGTCCGGTAACATCACTGTTATAAATCTTGCCACTGTCTGCTGTTACAAGAACCTTATCCTGATCAACAATAACAGTGCCTTTTATCTGTTTCAGCTCCGGCCAATCAAGGCTGTAAGCGATATTGGCTTTATCAATATCCATAAACAGCCCCCAACTCAGGGGACGATCCGAGTCCGTCAGCGGGCCATCGAGAATAAACGCTCCCTGACTGATATTCGCTCCCTTGATGGCGCCATTCAGCCAGTCCGTCAGACTCTGGGTGATGGTTTCGCCATTGGGCAGGAATTTTTTTGCATAGGTAATATCACCATTGGTGATACCCGCTTCCAGCGCCAACCATAGCGGTTGACCTTTGGCGAACGGTACATCGAGTCGAAATCGAGTATTGATATCACCCTCACGACCACCAAGGGCGAGACCGTCGGTACGCAACTTGAAAACATCGTCTTTTATGCGCCAATACAGTTGTCCCTTAGCGCGATCAAAGGTCCAGACGTCTTCAAAAGTACTCTCCAAACCCAGCTTGAAACCGGGGCTGTCCAGATCAATAACCCCGGCATCCGCAGTCATATGAAGCCGAGCATTTATATGTTCGCCGGACGGTGCTTTTTTCCAGTTATCGACCCTGACCTCTCTGAGGTCGGCAACCAGAGTAAAATCGAACGGTTTACGGGATGGCCTGGTCTGCATCACCACATTTTCAAGGCGTCCCCGTGGCGCGAGAGTGCTGACGACTTTATCCAGTTTTTCTGGCAGCAGACCCGAGGTATTCGCCATCCATGCCAACGCTTGCAGATGAATCCTGTCAGCAGCCAGCTGCCAGATAGCTTCCGGTTTGCGCTCCAACGAAAGATAGAGATCACTGGCCGGGTAAGGACGACCGGCAAACTGAAAAGAAAATTGCTCCAGCCAGATTCGGGCGGGCTGTTTACGACCAAACGTCATGGACAGATCGGTTTCCAGGCCAGTGACCGGCGGAATGGTTTTACCCTGAATATCCGCATCAATCATATCGGCCCGCAAATGACCTCGCACATCCCAGCCCGATGGTGCCGTCGATGTCGGCGGTGAATAGGAGAACCAGAGTTCAGCACCGGTTTCGAGCTGATTAACTTGAACCATCGCCTTGTCCATGAGTTTCTCAGGCAACAGGCTCAGCCACGGTTTGAAATTGGTCACCGGCAGGGAAAGATAACCGTTCAGGATCACATTCGGCCACTCTTCGGCTTGACCATCGGCACTCAGGCTCAGGGTAATAGCCTGCCCATTATCACCATCAATAGTCGCCGACAGCGTTCTACTTTCCGGGGCTCCGGAAAGCATCATATGTCTGATGGTTATTTCCCGATCCTGACCATCTGGCAGACTAACAGCGAATGTTATATTACGAAAATCGATCAGGCGCTGTTGAGCCAAAAGGTCGTAAATCGTACGGTAATCGGATTCTTTTTCCGGTACAGGTGGCTCATCAACCGGCTGATCAACGACGGATTTCAGAAAACCTGCAAGGGTTATTTTTCCTGAATGACCCGACAGCTGCACATGACCACTGCCAATCCGCAAGCGCCGGAAAACCAGCTGACGGGTAATGATTGACTGTATCGTATCCAGTTCAAGGGTCAGCTTGTCCAATTCAAGGGTTGGCTGTGCGGGATTCTCCGGCTGGTAGACAATCAGGCTGCTCACTTCCACAGCCGGATTGAAGTTGACCAGATGACCACGTAACGCCCCCAGCGTTACAGGCGCCCCGGCAATAGCACTGAGTTCAGCCTGCACATTCTCGCGCCAGTCGTCCGCCATCGGTAACACGAAGCGTGCTGCCAACAAGACCGTGATGACCAGCAAGACGCAAATGGCCAGGGACATTCCGATCCCACGGGAAATATGCAGGGCAATTCGTTTCATGAATAATTAGACCAGAACCACGTCAAATTGTTCCTGACTGTAACGGGGTTCTACCTGAAAACGAATTGTTTTATTCATTGTTGATTCCAGTTCTGCCACATTATCGGACTCTTCATCCAGTAGTTTGTCGATCACCTGCTCTGATGCCAATACAAGATAACTGTCGTTGTCGTACGTTCTGGCCTCTCGAATAATTTCTCGAAAGATTTCGTAACAGACAGTTTCAGCCGTTTTCAATGTCCCACGACCCTGACAGGTCGGGCAGGACTCACACAGGGTATTTTCCAGAGATTCCCTGGTCCGTTTCCGGGTCATCTCCACCAGCCCCAGCTCGGAAACACCGGTAATATTGGTTTTGGCGTGATCCCGTTCCAGCATCTTTTCCAGAGCACGCAAAACCTGTCGCTGGTGCTCGACATCGTCCATATCAATGAAGTCAATAATGATAATGCCGCCCAGATTACGCAGACGTAACTGACGGGCAATGGCGTGAGCCGCTTCCAGATTGGTCTTGAAAATGGTCTCTTCCAGATTGCGATGGCCGACAAAGCCCCCGGTATTAATATCAATCGTCGTCATCGCCTCAGTCTGATCAACGATCAGATAACCACCAGACTTCAGCTCCACTCGTCGAGACATAGCCCGGTTTATCTCATCTTCCACACCAAACAGGTCGAAGATGGGCCGTTCCCCCTTATAGTATTCGACCCGACCATCAAGATGCGGAACCAGTTTACGCACAAACTTGGTGACTTTTTGGAAAGTCTCTTGAGAGTCAATACGGATCTTCTCGATAGCGGGCTCAACCAGATCCCGCATGGTGCGCAGGTGCAAAGGCAGATCTTCGTAAATACAGTTGGGAGCCTTGCTTACCTTGCGCAGCTCCTCAACGGTCTCCCAGAGCCTGAGCAGAAACTCAATATCCGCAAGAATTTCTTTTTCGCCAATGCCATCGGCTGCTGTGCGAAGAATGAACCCCCCTCTTTTTTTGCATTCGACCTGCTCCAGCTGTCGTTCAACGATCTGACGCAGGCGTTCACGCTCTTCCGGGTGTTCGATACGCAGGGAGATGCCGACATGGGTGCTATGGGGCATGAAGACGAGGTAGCGAGCGGGAATCGATATATGGGTCGTCAGCCTGGCCCCCTTGCTACCGATAGGGTCTTTGATAACCTGCACCACCAGCGCCTGTCCCTCACGGACAAGCTCGACAATACCCGGTTCCTGGCCATCGGTTTTGCTGGCACGGTCATAAATTTCGCTGGCGTGGATAAACGCAGCACGTTCAAGACCAATGTCGACAAAAGCGGCCTGCATACCCGGCAGTACTCGTACGATCTTGCCCTTGTAGATATTGCCAACAATGCCCCGGCTGCGATCGCGTTCTACATAGATTTCCTGTAGAACGCCGTTCTCCACCAACGCCACACGGGACTCCATGGGCGTAATATTCATTAGTATCTCTTCACTCATCCCTAACCCCCCCAACCCGTGTCTGAATGCCATTCTGTATTTGTTTATCAGTCATCCGACACTTATCTCAGTTATTTTCTGTCTGCCAGCAGGCGATTCCGAAGCGTGCAGCAAGAGTCGCAGTTTCACGAATTGGCAAGCCAACCACATTGGAATAACTGCCTTCAATCCTCTCGACCAGCACACCACCATACCCCTGTATCCCGTAAGCGCCGGCTTTATCCATTGGCTCACCGGTGGCGACGTAACGTTCTATTTCTTGTTGTTCAAATGGGGCGAAACACACATGGGTAGTGACCACACAGATTTCTACCTTCTCAACTCTATCCGCTTTCCCTGCCCTAAAGAGCGCGACACCGGTATGCACGGCGTGCTTCCTGCCACTGAGGTACATCAGCATATTGACGGCATCTTCCGCACTGACAGGCTTACCGAGGATTCGGCCATCCAGAGCGACCGTAGTATCTGCCGCCAGTACCGGCGCAGATTCCCACCCTGATGCCGACAACTGTCGTGCAGCCGTCTGCGCCTTCTCCCGAGCCAGGCGACCGACATAATCTATCGCTGCCTCACCCTCGAGAGGTGACTCATCCACTTCCACATCGATGAGTCGAAAAGGAATACCCACTTGCCGGAGAAGCTCTCTGCGCCGTGGTGAACGTGATGCCAGATATAGAAACTGCATATCAGATAACAATAATCCGTTTGTGCAAACGATGGAAAAGCGCTGTCAGCACCGGCCACACCAGAGCACTGGTCACAGATGGCAGAAGATAGTTCAATGATGGATCGAGCCGCCCTGTTGCGCTGCCAATCCACGAAACAATCAGCTGATAAAGTCCCACGACCACCAATACCACAAAGCTCTGCTGCCACCAAGGATGCATTTTCAGACATCGGTGCAGCTGGTTCACAGCGATAGCCATAAACAGCATCCCCATGGCGCACTGTCCAAACACCGTGCCGTACAGTGCATCCATCAGCAAACCAGCCACCCAGGCGAAAAACAGACCATAGTGGCTCGGCTGTGCAACCTGCCAAAAAATAACCGTCAGCGGTATCCAGGCCGGACGAAACGGAGCAAGAACATCAGGCATCGGTATGATACTGAGCAAAGCCGCCAGCAATATTGTCAGCCACACCAGTCCGTGTATATGGATAGATCTGCGTTTCATTGCTGGCCCTCGGTCACTTTCAGTTCCTGAGCGAATATTTCACCTTCGGTTGTAAACACCAACATCACCAGACGACTATGGTTCAGACGTGCCAACGGACGAGCGCGAATGGAAAGAAAAGGCTGACCAGGGTCTTCGACCACTTCTACCACCTCGGCCACCGGGTATCCCACCGGAAAGCGTTGCCCCATGCCGGAAGTGACCAGCAAATCACCCACTTTGATATCTGTCGTACCCGGCACATGGAGCAGCTCCAGTTCACCGCCCATACCGGCGGCGATAGCCCGAAAGCCGTTGCGATTCACCTGCACAGGTGTACGACTGTTTTTATCAGTTATCAGAATCACTCTACTGGTTAACGGTGTCGTCTGAACAACCTGTCCCATCACACCACTGGCATCCAGCAGAGGCTGTCCGGGATAGACCTTCTCAAGATCCCCCTTGTTGATCAGCACCTGCCGAATCTGCGGATCCGGATCGATACCGATCAACTCAGCGACCAGCACCTCATCATCGACCAGCTGTGATGAGTTCAGCAGCTCACGCAGTCGTACATTCTGGGCATAGAGGGAGGCCATCTTCTGCAGTCGCTGCTTGAGAATCAGATTGTGGGCAGACAGACGGGCATTCTCTTCGACCAGTTCAGAATGGGAGCTGAGTAGCATCCGTACTGTTCCTGCCAGAGAGGCAGGGCCGTCTGCCAGCCACTGCACCGGGGTGACCACTACAGAAAGAGCACGACGAACCTCTTTCAAATAATCAGAACGATGATCCAAAAAAATCAAGGTGAGGGACAGTGCCAGTAACAGGGTAAATCGAGCCCCTATGGCCTGCCCCTTTCGAAATATGGGATTAATGGGAGTGCTCCTGCAAGCTCCGGTCTGAATTATTATTCTAAATGTGTTCAGGCTGTTACGTGAAGTGGCAATATAGATCCACCCTCTATTGATCCACTATACATTGACCCATCACGTATTGACCCGCCATATTGACCCGCCATATTGACC
>CAMRBW010000130.1 GCA_947040555.1 uncultured Oceanospirillales bacterium
TAATTGATCACCAGTTGCGGTGATCCGGCCTCACCCTCACCATACCAGTCAATAATGGCATTGCTTTCTGCCGAGGGTGTCGTTGGTCGAAGCGCCAGATGGACGGGTTTGTTGTCACGGTGCAGGTCTTCAAGCATCGCACGACAGTAACTGTCAAACATGAAGTTGTGGCTGGCATTTTCCTTCAGCTGCTCATTGCTGACTTCGTAGCCTACATACTCAATTTGTTGACGATCGCTGATGCTGACATGGTCCAGATCTTCCCGCTCCACCAGTTCCATGGTGAAACGGATATCCTTGCGGGTCTTCAACTGATTTTTTGCCTTCAGCTGCACATAGGCCGAGGTGATCACGGTACAGTCCGGATCGGGTAATGCTTTGAGATCAAAGCTCAGATCCCCGTAAATCTTGTTTCCCCGGGCATCAAATCCTGATAACAGTTTGCCCGCTGCCACCTCGTTCTCTCTGATGGTGTGCAAAGCCGTGGGTTCAATGGTCAGGGACTGGCTCTCGCGGGTATAGATGACCTCAAGGTTGGGGCGGTAATGAATGCCGCCACCAAAACGGCCATAGCCGATATCAAACTGCATCATCTGCGAGTCATTGCCCGGAGGCAGGTGGTCCGGCCCCTCAATTCTGAGAATCAGCTGCCCCTGTTCAATCTGCTGCTGTAAAAGACGACGCTCGACTTCGGTGAAAGACCACTCGGTCCATATACCCTGGGTCAGCCGGTCTGACTCTATGGCATCACCCAGCGTTTGCAGCACATTGGCCTCAGTAATCTGCATATAACTGCCGAGATCATTGATATCTCCGGTATCAAGAATGGAGACTGACCACTCGCCAAACTTTTCTATCTTGGCATTGACCCTGTTCATGGGATAAAGCGAGAACACCGCTTTTTTTATCGAGGCGTCCGCTGGTAGCCGGTCCAGATTGAAAGACACGATCCCATAACAACACCCTTTGCGGCGGTTAATGCCGACAAACAGGGAGTTGTAGCCAAAATGGTTTGCGTTCAGGCTGGCGGTTTTTTCTCCCACATAGCCCACTTCATTTTTTGTTGGAAACAGTGTGTACAGGAATTCATCACGGGTCAGCAGGGTTCTGATCTTGAGTGTGGGTGTGAATGCTGACCTGATCCCCGTTACCTGGTCCACAACCCGAATATTATAGAAGTAGCGTTGCCCACTCTTGAGCTGGATATCGGTGTAGCTCAATGACCGGATGACAGCAATGCAATTGTCGGCGGTACAGGGACTTTTGGCACTTTCACTGCGATAAATCTCAAAGTAGCAATCGTCTGGCCGGTCATAGGTCCAGCACAAGGTGACATCACTGGAACCAATAGTCTCAGCAGTGAGACTGTCCACCCGCGCTGGTGCATGTTTTGAATAGTTGATGGCGGAATCCAGGGCATGCAACAGGGCAGGAATATTCTCATCAACACTCTGGGACATATTGATCAGGTAATCCGGGATATTGCGCGTACCCACTTCCACCACGGTCGCCAGGATGCCCTTGCTGTAATAGTACTCACGACCACTGCCGTGGATCAGGTTAAACGGTGGCTTACCTCGATGGATACCATATTGTCGCCCGGTGACCTTGCGAATTTCGTTGGCCATATTGGCGCACAAATTATTCAGGTCAGCGCCTTCGACCTCTTCTTCATGGTTGAACTTGTGAGCCGGAAAAAAGACATTGCCCTGGGAATGGTAATCAAGGGCAATGGTAATGTTGGGGTGGCTTTCAACAAAGTCTCTCATGGCCCGGGTTTCCGGTTCCGAAAAAGCTTCCGGGCCACCGTAAATATTGGAACTGGTATCATTATTCTTGCGAAACCGCACCGAAAAATTGCGATTAAGGTCCACCCCAAAGGTGCCATCACCATTGTCCCGGCGGTTTTTCCGCCAGAAAGAGAAGTGGTTGCGGGAATACTCAAAGCCGTCCGGGTTGAGGCAGGGAACCATATACAGGGTGTTGCGCGTCAGGGCGCTGAGCAACCGCGGGTCTGTTCGGTAATTGGCAATAACATAACGGATAAACCGGGTGGCCAGTTCGATGCCTATCCATTCACGGGCATGTATTGTACCGGTATAGATCAAGGCCGGTTTTTGATCAGCGTAGGCCACATCACGGGAGATAGTCGCCATCATTATCGGCCGACCTTCACTGGTTTCCCCGATGCTGTGCACCCGGATCAGGTCGGGGTGTTCGCCCATCGCCTGCTTTAGGAAATCAATGGTTTCCTGATAGGAAATATATTGTTGTTTCATAGGTCAGTACTTATTGTTATTCGTATAGGAGCGGGTACCGGGTTTAGCCAGTGACCGACGCTGGAACAGGGTATCAGCGCCAGTATACCGGAAATTAACGACAGTGGATTTATATGAAATGTCTTTTTATAGTCCCGACGGTTTATAGTCCCGACGGTTTATAGTCCCGACGGTTTATAGTCCCAACGGTTTATGGCCCGGCAATCCGGAGCCGCTCGCCGGAATCATCCGGCGAGCGGCTCCGGCTATAGTCAGCTGACCTTCACAGGCTGTTGCCAGCGCTTCATGATATTGGCCAGTCGTTTCGCCTTGACTCTTTTCACTTGCATTAATTGCTGTGGATCATTTTGCAGGGCATTAATGACACCCTGCAATCCCAGGGTTTCCAGGATCAGTTGGGCCAGGCTCTTGCTGATACCTTTGGCACTGGTCAGCAGGTCTATCAGATGATCTTCCGATATCGGTAATTCGTCTGAAGCCACAACCTTTTTTATGGCCCTATTTTCAACACGGGTTTCAGAACAGGTTTCAGCACAGGTTTCAGCACAGGTAACGTTTTCCCAGGATACCGGGGCCTCCGTAATTTCCTCAGCACCGGTATCTGCTGCCTGAAGTTCCCTGACGGCAGGCTGTGGTGGTTTCACTGATGGACGATAGTTATCCTGCCGATTCCATCGTTCACTGGGCCACTCTTCAGCACCGATGGTATCAATACTCAGTATTGGATAGCCATCGACGTTTATATGATGGAAGGTCTCACCGGTATCCGTCATGGATTGTGCATCCTGATGGCGACCAAAGGTGATATGACGCATAACCCGCAGCACCGATGATGACATTTTGCCCAGCTCTTCCCAGTTATACAGCGGGATATTCGGGTAAGGCATGCCACCGGACGACAGCTCAGCCATCAGATACTGCCCGATCCAGTCACGGATGTACGGGAAGGCAGCAAACGCTGTCGCACATTCAAGGATACGGTACTCATCATCATGGCTGACAGCAATATCACAGGCCCAGTATTCAGCATTGGCCGCCTTTGAAGCCCGAACAGCCAGTGCCAGCGCCTCGTCAGGTACATCCATGTAATCCATGCTGCCACCCTGGGAAGTATTGGTCAGCCATTCTCCCTCGGGAGGGCGGCGCCAGAAAGCACAGACTGGCTTATGACCAATCAGCATGACCCGGATATCGGCCTTCATGGGAATGAAATCCTGAAGGTATACCGGGTAGTAGCCTTTGCTGTTCAGCAGTTCCCGTGCTTCTGCTTCGCTGTCCACCTTATGAACGTAGTATCCGCCATAATTCGACGGTCCGTAGGAACGCTTGATGATCTTTGGGAAAGTCGTCTTGCTCAGGAACGCCCTGGCATCGTCCATCTCATAAAAGATACGGGTGGCCGGTACCGGCAGCTGATACTTTTCACAAAAGTGTGTGACATTTTCCTTGGACTTGTTGGCGAACTGACTGTCCATGGAGGGAATAAATTGCACCTCCGGCAGTTCCCGGGCAATGCTCCGGAATGTCTCATAGGCTGTTGCCGGAATATTCCCGATCAATACCTCAATTTTTTTGCGTTTCACCTCGGCGATAAAACGCTGTTTGTCATTACCCCAGTGGTAGACCACCGTTTCAATACGGTCAGGCCAGCCTTTGAAGTTGGACTTGTCGAAAAAACGCAAAACGTGGTCAAGGTATAACAAACCAATGACGGGTCGTTTAGTTGCGGTTATCCGCCTGTTATCAGATCGCATCTTCAGCTTGTCCTGTCTGCTCAAGCCCTGTCAGTTCCAGCCCGGTCATTTCAGGTGTGCCGACCAAGTGCTTCACGGTGACCTTTCTCTCAATGAGATCAACAATCCGGGCAATTTTCCGGTCATTAAAATCAATACCGAACTCTTCCTGGTCCGGTGTGGCAAATGCCGGAATACCATTGATTTCCAGCACTACGTATTCCTCACGATCCTGATCGTAGATCAGGTCGACACCGGCAATTTCCAGACCGGTAATCTTAGCGGCCTTCAGGGCCAGGGCGACCACTTCGTCATTGGGTTCACGGAGGATAACGCTGCCGCCGCTGCTGATATTGGTTTTCCAGTCATGCTTTGGCGCCTTGCGGCCGTAACAGCCGACAAATTCACCGTCGACAACATCAATGCGATAGTCGGTATGGTCATTATTGATGTACCGCTCAATAAAGAAGTGCTGGGCAGTCATCTGATTCATAAACGGCTGCAGCATATTGAGGGCGTTTTCATTCTCAAGACGGACAATACCGGTTCCACCCCAGCCATTGGTGGGCTTATAGACGGCTCTGCCACCCCATTCGGCCATACTGGCCCGGAGCTGCTCCAGGTTGTTGTGATGGCACAGACAATAATCCGGGGTGTAGATACCCGCACGTTGCAACAGGTGCGTGGTCTTGAATTTATCTTCGGTCAGGGCGAAGGCCTGATAGTTATTAATGATGGGGATAATCCGGTCCAGCATTTCATACAGGTACACCTGGTATTCGGTCTGCTGACCCGCATTGTAGGTATAGAAAAGATCCAGATCTTCCATCACCACGCCATTGCACATGATCGAACCGTTATGTGCCATTGCCTGGGCTAGATCAAGCCCGGTGATGGCATTGATATCCCGTTCGCGCAGTTGTTCAACCAGCTTGCGCTGGATGGCATCGCCCCCACCATTCTGGTACATCCAGATTCCAATGGTGTGCTTCGACATGGTCAGTTCCCTGTAATAATGCTGAATAGATCAGTGGTTAAAAATTGATTAAATCTGAGCGCCAGGTCACCCTGGAAAGATCGTTATCTGTGGCCCGGTGCCCGAAAAAGCGTAAGCAGACCCGGCTTTTTCGGGCCACTGGTGATAGCTTTCAATATTGCCGTAATAAACGACATAACGCAGGCCGAATATACTTAGACTGCTGCGTATTGCTAATGGTCTTGCAGATATTTCATACAATTTATGACGTAAATCAATTTCTGTTAGCGGGTAGCCGTAGAATCCATTCGGAAACTCGCTACAATCGACCATAACGAGGTCGGAGCCTCACTTATTAACCTGCAATATGAAGATAGAAAGTGGACTTTAAAGAACTCGCGGGACTTATTGAAATTAACAGCCACACCGCCAACAAGGCTGGTGTTGATGAAACCGGTCAGGTCATTGCCTGCTGGATGCAGGCACTGGGATACAAGACAGATCGCCATGTCAGGGAAACCATTGGCGACCATCTTCTCTTTTCGTCACCCAAATGCCCCGGCAGAAAGCTCCTGCTGCTGGGACATTTGGATACCGTATTTCCCAAGGGGGAATTTGAGCACTTCCGGGAAGATGAACAATGGATCTACGGCCCGGGCGTCTGTGATATGAAAGGCGGCATTTATGTGGCCCTGAGCGCGTTGCGTGCCATACACAAGGAACAAGGTGTCGTACACAACATTGATATGCTCCTGGTCAGTGATGAAGAGACCGGCAGTGATGACAGTAAATTCCTGACCACGACGCTTGCAGAACAATACGATGCCTGTCTGGTATTTGAAGCAGCGGGCAAAAATAACGAAGTAGTGACCGCCCGTAAAGGGGTAGGCACTGTCTACCTGGAGCTTACCGGCAAAGCAGCCCACGCTGGAAACCAATACCTGCAGGGACGCAACGCCAACCTTGCAGCCGCACACCTGCTGATTGCCCTGACGGCACTGACCGATCTGGACAAGGGCACAACGGTGAATGTGGGCAAAATTACCGGTGGTATTGGTGCTAATACCATATCGCCCAATGCACAGCTGGCTGTGGAGTTCCGATTTACCTGCGTCCCTGAGCGGGACCGTGTGCTGTCGTCTATTGACCGGCTGGCGAGTTCCCCCGCGGTTGATGGGGTGACGATTACCGTGAGCGGTGGCGTGCAGAGAGACGTTATGGAAAGTAGCCAGCCCCAACAGGCGCTACTCGAGGAGATTGAAGCGATTCTTGGATATCCCCTGCCCACAGAGCACCGTGGTGGCGTCAGTGATGCAAATACCATAACGGCAGCGGGTGTTCCGGCCCTGGATGGTTTTGGTCCTTTCGGCGACGGCGATCATACCCATAGTGAAAGAGCCTGCAAGACCAGTTTCAGTCAGCGTATTGATCAGGTGACCCGGATATTGCATCACTTTTGTGGCAGAAGTGAGTAGTGCGTTTTTTGACTGATTAGCCACATTGGCACTGGGCTCAGACTGTGCACCCAGCGAAATAAGGCACAAGGTCTCCTTGCCGGGTCTTACCTGAAATCAGGAAGAGGCGCATGGGTAAGGAGATCTTCCCGGCACAATACGTCCCTGGTAATGCCTAAAGCCACTGCCGGGACTTTGCCTGAAAGCTGGGGGCAGGTCTCGAATCTTGATTACTGAACCTTGCATTAATTCAAGATTCAAGACCTGCCCCCGTCGCTTTTTATTTTCCAGACGTCACCCCATGAAACCAGGGAAGTTCGATTAACCTGGCAGCACTTAACCGGTCTTTTGGACTGGGGGCGGAACAGCTCTTGATGAAATCCTTCCCCTTGTCAGAGAATGTTTGTAAGTGTTGGGTCATCAAAATTTCACTGGTAATGTCAGCGCTCGCCCTGCGTTCTTCGGTGCCATTACGCAGATCCTCCTCACGATTCCACACAATGCCCTTTTCATACCAATGGAAGGGGCGAGTCCCTGTTCCGCAAAAAAAAGCGATGGTGCCCAGAGAGTAGATATCATTTTTCCCCAGTCAATACTATTTGTATCTAGGATTAACGTATCCAAGGCAGCGTAGTACTCGTCAGAATTCTCCCTGAAATTTTTGGGAGTAAGCCTGGACGCTACTGCCGTGCCAAAATCAGACACTACAACTTTGTTGATTTTAATTTTTATCGTTATCCCAGAGCCTGCCTCCTGGGGATCAGGGGCTTCGGCTCTTGTATAGTCAACCAGAATGTTGGAGGGTTTGAGATCGGTATTATGATTGCCATCTTTGGCAACAATGATGTAGTGCCAACCGTAGCTTTTTATCAGGCGAATGGTTGGTCCGTCAGCGTACAAACCATCGAGCATAATGATCAGCTTCAGGTAGGGATGGTCTTTTTTTACATTGGCGAGAAAGCGCTTGAGGGCACTCTTCTCGCAATCATTCCTGGCGACTCCGTCCTGATAAACGATGGCCTCGGGAGCCAGAGGAATCACAACTTTCTGACTCGGATGAACAAGGCATCCTCCCATAAGCTGGCGATAATAGGACTCGTTGGATTTACCTTTGTTCTTGACGCAGCAGTCATCGCAATGGAGTGCATTGGAGAAAAAAGTCTGTGTTCCGTCAATGGCCAGCAGATAGTGGTTCCTCAGTCGTCCAATTTGGAACTCATAAAGCCCGAGCTTTTTGGATCACTGGAACCGTTTGAACAGCTTTTTATAGGGTTCCTGAAACCACTCTGGCGAGATGGGGATCAAGCACTTCTCTCATGTAGGTATCACAGGGAACTCTTGCGTCCGTCACATCAAAAAGGGTTCCCAGGTTATGTGCCAGGACCGGATCCTGTCGTCCAGTGTCAAACCGAAGTAAAAAGGGTATCTTCATTTGGAACATAGCAAAGGCACTTTTGGGAAAATTGCCAAATGGGATGCCGTTTTTGCACTTGTTGGGTCTGTGGTCAGTAATGTTGCCCAAACAATCAGTCACATCCTTGATGAGGTATCGAGCGGTTAGGGAGGTGCTGTTTTGAGCGGGAGCATGCTTTGTCATGACGGCTACGCATTTTCTTGTTCTACCCGACAAAAATACGCCCAGAGTCGTGCGAAAGTAAATATTTTTATGTGCCTGAACACCCTGAAAATACTGGGGTTTTATCATTCAGCGGGAATTGCTGTGGTCATGGATCCTCCTGCCAGGAATAGAATGGGCTCAGGCGAAAAATAGTGTATCTGCCCGGGGAGTCAAATTTGTGGGTGTCCTATTCTTTTTTCTATCCTATTCTTTTTTCTATTCTTTTTTAACAGCAAAATCAGAGAATGCTGATAAAC
>CAMRBW010000131.1 GCA_947040555.1 uncultured Oceanospirillales bacterium
ATTTCCTGCTCAGGGCTATTTCCTGCTCAGGGCTATTTCCTGCTCAGGGCTATTTGCTGATCGATTGCCCCATTCGAACGGGAGAGGCTTCTGTCAGATTTGTGGCCCATTCCACCTGATCCTTGCCAAAGAGGACAATCGCCGTTGAGCCTAGTTTGAACCGTCCCATCTCTTCGCCACGCTCGAGTGTGATGGGCTGATTGCCCTCAGGCGTATAATCGAAGGTCTGCACCTTGCGCTTGTGAGGGGAGACCAGTCCGGCCCAGACGGTCTCTATGCTGGCGACAATCATGGCACCCACAAGAATCACCGCCATTGGACCATGCTCGGTATCAAAGATGCAGACCGCACGCTCATTACGGGCGAACAGACGTGGCATATTTTCAGCGGTGGTCTGGTTGACCGAGAACAGACGACCAGGAACGTGAATCATTTTGCGGAGCGTGCCGGTCATGGGCATATGAACCCGGTGGTAATCCTTGGGTGAGAGGTAAACCGTGGCGAATGTACCCTCTTCAAATTCACGGGCGATATCCTGATCACCGCCGACCAGTTCGGTCAGGCTGTAATCATGCCTCTTAGCCTGAAAAACCCGGTTGTATTTGATAGAGCCAATCTGGCTGATAGCACCGTCAGCCGGACAGACAACCGCTTTTTGATCATCCGGTAATGGACGTAAACCCGGCTTCAGTGGACGGGTAAAAAAGTCATTGAAGCTATTGTAGGCTGTTGGATTCTTTTCCAGAGCTTCACTCATATCGACATCAAAGTGTTTAATAAACCACTGGGTGAAGTGATCCTTGATAACGGGAATTGTACATTCCGCCAGCAATCCTGCCACCCGGGAGATCAGGTGGTGCGGAAGAAGATACTGCAGGGCAATAAATAGTCGGGTTTTCACAGTAGTATTCAGCTTATTTGTTTGTCCAGACAGGGCGATTGTCTGGATCGTTAGTTGGTCAGTATTGTATTAAAATCGCAGAATCTAATTGCGTTCAAAATTCTTTTGCTACCGGGGTGTCTGGGAGATTTCCCCATTCAGACCAGGAGCCATCGTAGGCGCAGATGTCAGGGTAGCCCAGAATGCGTGCCGTAAGATAGGTGAATCCGGAACGGTGATGGGTTTGGCAGTGGGTGACAATCTGTTTATCAGCTCCCAGACCGAGCAGTGTCAGTACATCCGCGATATCAGCGCGCAGCCGGTAATGGCGTGAGGCATCCATCCCTTGCAGCCATTCGAAGTTGATAGCACCGGGAATATGACCGGCCCGAGTAGCAAACTGCTTGCTGCCTTCGTACTCATCGACTGAGCGGGCATCCCAGATGGTATATGTCGGGGTTTCGAGAGCCAGATCAGCCATAAGCTGCCCGGCGGTCATACGCACCTGCGGATTGACAATGGCAATGCTGTTTTCGGTCGGTTGCGGACAGATGGCGTCTTTCTGAACCGGAAGGTTCGCCCCCAGCCAGGCGTGGAGCCCGCCATTCAGATAGGCCAGCCTCTGGTGACCGATAAGATCCAGCGTCCAGAGCAGGCGCCCAGCCCAGCCGCCACCTTCATCATCGTAAACGACGATCTGTTTGTTTGGGCTATAGCCCACTCGATCAAGTACCGTTTTGACCTGTTCCAGCGGTGGCAACATACCAGACGCTGGTGGAATACCGCAAACCAGTTCGGCGGGGGCTATATGAACAGCGCCTGGTATGTGGAGTTTCTGATAGGTCGCAGGGTTAGAGACATCTAAAACCAGCAGATCTTCCATCTTCAGCCGGTCGAGCAACTGCTCCGGTTCCAGAAGCTCGACGGCTGGGAGAGGGGTTGTCTCGTTGAATTCCGTAATACTCATAGGCAGTTGTCCCGTTTT
This sequence comes from uncultured Oceanospirillales bacterium, assembly GCA_947040555.1. Lineage (GTDB taxonomy): Bacteria > Pseudomonadota > Gammaproteobacteria > Pseudomonadales > Endozoicomonadaceae > Sansalvadorimonas. The sequence continues at coordinate 1,866 of CAMRBW010000131.1, forward strand.
GCACGATTAGCATTGTACTGTGCAACGTACCGTACGAGCATCATTCACCATAGGAATTGCTGGCTATGGGCAGCTGCCTTGATCTGTTGCCTGTAATTGCGATGACATTTTCAGAACTGCGGCCTGATGCTGGAACTGTGAAAACTGGTTGACCGGCAGAATCATCACACCTCGCACGAAGGGCAGGCCTTTATTTGTCAGCCATTGCTTGAGTGTGTTCGGGTCTTTCAGATCCTGGCGGTTATGGATCTTATTAATCAGCATGCCCGGCTTTTTCTCGCTCAAAGTCGTGGCGGCTTCCGAAAATATTTCCTGGCTGGCAAACATGGTCTGTGCCTCTTCACCGACAATAATCAACCTTGGCCGCCATTTGTCGTCAAATTTCTTTTGGGCGAGTGCGTAGCATGAAACGGCCAGGGCGATAAAATCATTACGGGTATGCTCAAGCATCTGTTGTGCTTTGTTGCGTGCCTCTTGGTAGGTCCTGTCATCAATCTCTTGGGTAACACGATCGCTGTTCAAGCCATTAGAGATGTTGCCAACGATGTGTCCGAAATTGTTATAGCCTCCTTTACCGAATTTTAGACGCTTCATATTGGCGGCTGCGCCGTCAGGATGATATGTTGTTAACTGATCCTGTGTAACCACACTGAGAAGCGGGTCAGATTCGATTTTATCCTCCTGTTCCAGCGTCTTCATATGCGCCTTGAACAGTGCCCCTAACTGGTAAATGCCACCAGTGTTCTGGAATGCTTCGAGTTTCCACTCCTTGAGCTCCGGAGCTTTGCCATTTTTCACCAGATAGGGCAGGCTGAGTGTGGTTGAGTGTACGACAATGGATGATGCATCGGTGTTTATCTCTCCCGAGTAAATGCTAGCCATGGTGGTGATCAGTTCCTTATCCTGCTCCAGTTTCAATGACACAGCTTCCTGATTGTCGCCGCTACCAATGATATTCTCCAGAATCTCCTGCTTGAACGTACAGGCGAAGAACTCTAAGCGGCTGCCAGAGTTAGTGAGGCATTTTTTTTGTTTGTCACCTATTAACAGCGTTTTTACCTTATCGGCTAACCGTTTTTTTGCCCCATCAGCGTCTGAAGGCAAGAAAGTTCTCTCCTCATCAGCACCGGCAGCACCGATATAGACCTGAAGGGGCTGTGGATTGTCTTCGATGAGCTCCTTCAGGCTTGGGGCTGCTTTTTTAACCAGTTGGCGGAAAAAAATCAGCGGAGAGTCATTGTATACTACATTGGGTGGATGTCCGTACAGAACGGCATTGTCCCAGGTATTGAGCGATGTCTGGTAAAGCGGCTTGTTAGAGTCGTCAGTACCATAAGTGAGTTTGGCACCGGCATTGGTTATGTAAACGCTCAGAACAGGGGTGCTATGTAACTGCTCATTTTCTACTGGCGAATCTGTATTTTCGGCATTCTCATCCCCGGAAATGCGGGGCTTCAGGCTGGCCGCCACCGAATCTGCCTGTAAATTTTGAGCAGTTACGGCGTTATCAGCCCTGACAATCGGTATATAGAGCATGATCAGCCCAGCAAGGGCTAACAGTGAAATGATGATTGTGCGGATGGTGCGGCGGATAAGTCCCGAAAACATAACGTATTCCTCTTACATAATTCTGGCGTCTGAGTAGTTAGACAGCAAAAACAGGATTTAGTTTTCGGGACTAGCTTAGACCTTAGTGAGAGTTATACCTGATCAAGTGAAGCTAAAATTTGCCGGTAGGAGTCCATCCGCTTCTGTTCGATCTTCCCTTCATCCAGAGCCTGCAGCAGTGCGCAGCCGGGCTCCAGCTCGTGCTGGCAGTCCCGGAACCGGCAGTAGCCAAGGAATTCGCGGAACTCTCGAAAGCCGTTGAGAACATCTTCTGGCTCCATATGCCAGAGCCCGAACTCACGAATTCCGGGGGAGTCGATCAGGGAGCCGCCGTCAGGAAAATGGAACAGGCGGGCTGCCGTAGTTGTATGCATTCCCTTACCTGTTTGTTCGGAAAGCTCACCAACTTTGGTCTCAATACCGGGCAGCAGCACGTTGACCAGGGAGGATTTGCCGACGCCAGACTGCCCAACAAACACGCTGGTGTGGTCTTTGAGCAGCTCCTGAATGGCACTCAGCTCATGTTCCGCAGTGGTGGAGGCGGTCAGAACTTGATAGCCGAGATCCCGGTAGGTGGCCATCAGGTTGAGCAGATAGTCGCGGTTGGTCTCGTCAATCAGGTCGGTTTTGTTAAGCAGGAGAACCGGTTCGATATCCACAGCTTCTGCAGCGACCAGATAACGATCAATCAAATTGGCATGGGCGCGGGGCACGGGGGCGACTACCAGCACAATATAATCGATATTGGCGGCTACCGGCTTGATACGACCCTGGTTATCTGGCCGACACAGCTCGCTTTCCCGGGGCAGTTGGGCGACGACAACGCCGATATCATCCTTACCCGGACGCCAGATTATGCGATCGCCAGTCACCAGCGGGGGCAGGTTGGCGCGTAGATGGCAGCGGTAGAGTGAGCCCGGCTCAGACGGTCGTTCAATATCCAGCTGCACGCCGTAATGGGCGATTATCAGCCCTTCTTCTTCAGTGCCGAGTTCCGAGGTGTTCAGTTGATCCTGAATTTTGTCCTCCCTGCGGCCGGCGCGGGCGACCCGCTCTTCCTGGATTTTTTGTATGCGCCAGTTCTGACGACGGTTCAGTTTACGTTTGGCCATGAAAAATGGAGTACCAGAGGGGAAATGATCAGGATAGATGGTTTATACGACATATTTCATGTTGCTTTGCAGTGCGAGGTTTGCAAGAGCGGTTTGCATGACATTGTCGGGCCAGATTATGATGACAGGCGTAATCTTTATCAACATAAGCTTTGGTCTGCACTGCTTTGGTCAAGACTGTTTTTGATCAGAATGTTGTTGACCTGGTTGCTACAGGCTCCCTTTGAATTATGATGCAATCCAAGCCTTCCCAGGCCAATAATCTGATCTGGATCGATCTGGAGATGACCGGACTGGATCCCCGTACCGACCGCATTCTTGAGATCGCGTGTATCGTGACCGATGCGAATCTTAACGTTCTGGCTGAAGGGCCGGTTCTCGCCGTGCATCAGCCCGATGACATTCTCGACAATATGAATCAGTGGTGTATCGATACCCATGCGCGAACCGGCCTGACGGAACGGGTCCGCAAGAGCACGGTGAGCGAGGCGGAAGCAGAGCAGCTGACCATTGCCTTTCTGAGCCAATATTCAGCGCCAGACCTATCACCGATGTGTGGTAACACGATTGGTCAGGATCGCCGGTTCCTGTTTAATTACATGTCTGAGCTGCACGACTTCTTCCACTATCGCAATATCGATGTCAGCACCCTAAAAGAGCTGGCCCGACGCTGGAAGCCTGAGTTATTGGAGCAGTTCACCAAGAAGGGCACTCACATGGCGATCGAAGATATTCGAGAGTCGATCGTTGAGATGCAGTTCTATCGGGAACACTTTATCAAGCTCTGATTGTCAGGGTCTGATTTTGCGGCGTGTTGGTCCAGAGCCCAGCGCACATGTTCTTGCACAATGTCGGAGGGGTAGTCCAGACGTGACTGCAAAGCATCAATGACACGCTTGGATGTGGGCGCATTACCGAGTCCGACCGCCAGATTTCTCAGCCAGCCTTTATAGCCTGTTCTGCGTATGGGGGAGCCGGCGGTGCGCTCAAGGAACGCCTCTTCCGTCCACAGGAACAGGTCGGCGAGGTCGGTTGAGTCGAGCTTGTGCCGCGGCAGAAAGTCAGTCTCTGCGGTCGGTTTGGAAAATTTATTCCAGGGGCAGATGATCTGACAGTCATCACAACCAAATACACGGTTGCCAATGGCGGTGCGAAATTCTTCCGGAATAGAACCTTTTTGTTCAATTGTGAGATAGGATATACAGCGTCGGGCATCGAGCTGATAGGGGCTGACAATAGCGTCTGTCGGGCAGACTTTCGCACAGGAAAAACAGCTGCCACAGTGGCTGGTGGTTTGAGGTTGGTCAACGGGTAACGGCAGGTCTGTAAACAGCTCGCCGAGGAAAAACCATGATCCGGCCTTGCTGTTAAGCAGCAGCGTATTTTTACCAATCCAGCCAAGGCCTGCTTTTTCTGCGAGTGCTTTTTCCAGCACGGGAGCACTGTCAACAAAGGCGCGGTAGCCAAATTGGCCGACGTGTTCTTCAATACGTTTTCCGAGTTGGGTAAGGCGTTTGCGAATAAGCTTGTGATAGTCCCTTCCCAATGCGTAACGGGAGATATACGCTTTCTCTGGTTGTTGCAGGATTTTGACCATTTGGGTATCACCGGGTAGATAGTCCATGCGCACCGAGATGATGCGCAGGGTACCCGGAACAAGTTTGTCTGGGCGGAAGCGCATATCGCCGTGGCTGGTCATGTAGTCCAGCTCGCCGTGGAAGTTTTTGGCCAGCCAGTTGTGCAGATGCTGCTCGTGTTCGCTGAGGTCAATATCAGTGATACCGGCATCTTGAAAACCAAGCTCTCTTGCCCAGAGCCTGATATCTGCGGCCAACCGTTCCAGGGCCTGTTCTGACAGGGGCTGAGACGGAGGTTGAGTCAGGCACTCTTCGGAGTAATTAGGTGATTCTTTCACTTGGGTATAAGGGAGATATAATGTAAGCATTCATCGGATTGGGGATCGCCAATGGGCGGAAGTCTACCACATTCACTCTACACTGCTGAACAATCGCGAAAATTGGAAGCAGAAGCTATCCAGCAGCATGGTGTATCCGGCATTGAGCTGATGAGGCGTGCCGGACTTGCAGCGTTTGATGTCTTGGTAAAAAACTGGCCCCAGATTAGTCGGGGCGGTTCGTTGCAGATACTGTGTGGCAGCGGTAATAACGGGGGTGATGGCTACGTCATCGCCGCGCTGGCCAGACAGCGCTATATACCGGTACGGGTTATCACTTTGGAAAATCCGGAAGATCTGACCGGAGATGCCCGTCGGGCCTGGGAGTGGTATCGCAGCACGGGTGGCTTGACTCAGCCATGGTCTGACGATACTGAGCTGACGGGTGATCTTATTATCGATGCTATGATTGGCATCGGTCTTAGTAGAGAGGTCACCGGCGATTATGCCGCGGCCATTCATGCGGTTAACGCATCTGGCAAACCGGTTATGGCGCTTGATGTTCCTTCCGGTCTCTCTGTCGATAGCGGTACCGAACAGGGCGTGGCGATTCAGGCTGACCTGACCATTACCTTTGTCGGCATGAAGCGCGGGCTGGTGACAGGGGCTGGTAAGCGCGTGTGTGGTCACATAATCTGCGCTGACCTGAATCTGTCACCTGAGATTTTTGATAGCGAACCCGTTTCGGTCAAATTGCTCACGGAGAGCGAAGTTGCTCAGTATGTTGCTCCCCGTGCCCGTGATGCCCACAAAGGCCATTATGGTCACCTGCTGGTTGTGGGGGGGGATTATGGCATGGGCGGTGCGGCTATTATGGCGGCCGAAGCGGCTCTGCGCTGCGGTGTTGGCCGGGTAACACTGGCAACCCGTGCGGAACATGTTACCGCCTGTCTGGTTCGTAGCCCGGAAGTTATGGTACAGGTTGTCGATTCCGGGGCTGATATTCAGGTGCTGCTGGCGGATAAATCGGCGGTTGTTATTGGTCCTGGTCTTGGTCAGAGTACATGGGGGCGGGAACTGCTGTGCGCTGTGTTGGCGTCTGATCTTCCGCTGCTGCTTGATGCCGATGCCCTGAACATGATCGCAGAAACCCCCGGACTGATGACACCCAGAGAGAACTGCATCATAACGCCTCATCTTGGTGAAGCGGCGCGTCTGCTCGGCGGCCCTGTCGTGGATGTCGCAGAGCACCGTTTTGCCGCGGTGGATAAGCTTCAGCTCTTCTGTGGAGGTGTTGTTGTGTTAAAAGGCGCAGGAACTCTGATTGCATCGATGGATGATGATCAGGGTTGCACCTATATCTGCAATGCGGGTAATCCGGGTATGGCTGTTGCCGGAATGGGCGATGTTCTCAGTGGTATTACAGGCGCATTGCTGGCTCAGGGAATAAATGTTGCGCAAGCGGCTCGCCTTGGTGTCTGGCTCCATGCCAGTGCCGGGGATGATTGTGCAAAACGACAGGGTGAAACAGGTATCGCGGCGACGGATTTGATCCCGGCGGTTCGCAGATTGCTGAATCATCTGACAGATGCTGATCGTGGCACTAAAGAACGTGAATTGTGAGTATTATTTTTTAGCTCATGGCTTTTTATTAGCTCATGGCTTTTTATTCGCTCATGGCTGTTTATCCGCTCATGGCTGTTTATCCGCTCATGGCTGTTTATCCGCTCATGGCTGTTTATTCGCTCATGGCTGTTTATTCGCTCATGGCTGTTTATCCACTCATGGCTGTTTATCCGCTCATGGCTGTTTGAGCTTTACCCCTGCGACTGAACA
>CAMRBW010000132.1 GCA_947040555.1 uncultured Oceanospirillales bacterium
TTTTGCTTTTGCTTTTTTCTCTTACCAAAAATCTTTCCCCCTCTTTTCCCCCCTCTTTTTCCCCTCTTTTGCTTTCCTCTGTGTCCTCTGTGCCTCTGTGGTGAAAAGCTTTCCCATCACAGTGACTTTACGCTCGGAAAGAAAAACTTGCCCTAAGGTTTCAAATCACACTCGCTAAGAGGATAGCAATCCAGAAATTTTCGGTTTGCCGTCGTCAAGGTGACAAATTGAGCACTCTCCCCACCATCGTTTCCCCTCTCCCACGCCACCATAAACCGGTCGCCATCGACATTGGCAATATCGGAGTAACTGGCCTGACCGCTATGCAATATTCTTGGCTTATCAAAATGACGACCTTCATCAGTACTGACATAAACAGCCAAATCATACCGCCCTAACTGACCTGATGCGTTTTTACCTTGAGGGATCACAAACAACAACCTGTTGGTGCTTTCACAACACCCTGCCGCTCTGGTATAACGCTCAATAGCGGCACTGACAGGGGTTGCCATAATTTCAGTATTCCGTTCGTTCAGTAGATTACTGCTATCAGTCCAATCCCACTGTTCGGTGGTATGATTAAATTTGCCATAGTTCACCCGCCGGGTATTCACACTCCTGGCATCTTGTCGAGATGAGCTATAAAGCCGTGACTGACCATCGATAAACACTTCCGTAAGCTGGTGTTCGTTAGCTCCCGCCTCGGAATGACCGCCATATTTCCATGTGACTCCGTGATCATCACTGTAAACCACGGATGGTCGATTGTGCGTGTTTGAATCATCGGACAATATAGTATTCGTGGGAATGACCAGCTTGCCATCCTCCATCTGAACACCGCTGCCAAGATTAACCGTTAGTTTTTTCACGCCCGGGGGTTTGTTGATCAGCGCCGGTAGAAAGCCAACCTCTTGCGACCATGTAAGCCCGAGATCATCAGAGTAACGATAAAATGGGCTCAAATGTGCGCGATTATAGAAAAGATAAATTCGCTGACGCCCCCCCTTGGTATCCATGACAGTGGTTGGCTGGTAAGCGACTCTGGCATTGGGAACACTGGTTGATGTGTGACCATCAGCAAGTACTTTCAATGAACTCCAGGTATCTCCGCCATCTTCACTGCGCTTGTAGACAATATCGATAGCGTCGCTGGGTCCTGGATCTTTTCGACTATTTTTACGCCCTTCGACAAAAATCATCACAATGCCTTCATAAGCGACAATGGACGGAATACGGAAGAGCCGGTATCCCTCCGGTTTGTCTTTGCCGCCGATAAAGACATCCTTGTGAGTGAGGTTGGTATTACTAGTTTGGTGAATGAGGTTAATATCACTGGTTTGGTGAGTACGGTTGATATCACTAACCTGCACTTTAACAGTCAGAACCGTTAGCAGGGCAAACACCATAAATACGATAGTAGGCAGCGGTCTGTAAGTTATCCTCTCAGACATTAATTGACAGTTTGGGGAAAACATTGCAGGAACCTCATCAACAACGTGCCTACAGTTTTGACCATAGCGTCCACTATGCAAGTTTTTAAAAACCGGACAGATGTTGTCCCGTTATGAACTGATGGTGCAGTGGATGGTGCAGTGGATGGTAAGTAAAAGATTTTTTCATCACAGAGACAGAGGAAAGGGACTATCGAGCGTTGAAAGATGGCCGAGAGCTGCCAGGCTCATCGGTCATCAATACAACGACACGGGGCCACCCAGAGCAGGGAAGCCCGAGGAACATCTTGTTACGCCTCCGCAACAATCACTGCCCGCAGCGGCGCAGGCAGCCCTTCAACCGTCATCATCGGATCATTCGGATCAATAAAATCTTTCAGGGAGTTAAAGCCCATCCACTCGGTCTGTCTCTGCTCATCCATTGTCGTGCGATTGAGATCCACGACACGGGCATTACGAAAACCGGCACGACGCAACCAGAGCAACAGGGTATCGGGGCTGGGAATAAACCAGACATTACGCATCATCGCGTAGCGATCTTCCGGCATCAGCACTTCACCCAGAACACCATCAATCACCAGCGTCTCCAGCACCAGTTCACCACCTGCCCGCAGGGCACTGTGCAGCTCCTGCAGATGCTCAATGGGTGACTTACGATGATAGAGCACCCCCATGGAGAAGACTGTATCGAACGCTCTCAAGCGTGGCGGTACATCTTCCATTTTCAGGGGCAGCAGATGCACCGGCGCACTGGGGCCGACGTAATGCTTGACCGCTTCAAACTGCATCAGGAACAGTCGGGAAGGGTCAACACCAATGACCCGGGCAGCGCCCTCGCCCAGCATGCGCCACATGTGATAGCCGGAACCACAGCCAACATCAAGCACCTGTCGTCCAGCCAGCGGGGCGATATGGTCGATCACTCGATCCCACTTCCAGTCCGAGCGCCACTCGGTATCGATGTACACATCGAACAGGTTAAATGGCCCTTTACGCCAGGGGCTCAATCCTTTGAGAATATGATGAAGTTGCTCTTTCACACTGTCCGACAGTGGCTCATCAACCGATGCCGCCACGGCACAGGCGTCCAGGGAGACACTGCTTGCCGTGATCGCCGGCAGCTCATCCAGACAGCTTCGCCAACGGATCGTATCACCATGGGGGGTATTGACCAGCACTTCGTGAAGCTGCTGGCGAAGGGTGCTCAGCCACGGTTCAAGACGGGTGTCCAGCATGGCATCAAAAAGATCGGTGTAGAACGTGTCAATCATACAACGGGTCAACCATATCGCAGATTTTCGGCAGAACTTAACGAACGGCCAGCAGGGAGCAGAAGTTGAAGCCCTGATACCAGGGCACAACGTGGGTAAAGCCGGCTTCCAACAGACGCGCCCGATGTTCAGAAAGTGTCTCGGGAATCAGCACATTTTCCAGTGCCGTTCGCTTCTGGCTAACCTCCAGCTCGGAGTAGCCATTGGCACGCTTGTAGTCATAGTACAAAGTATCAAGAATGTCCTGATGGGCATCCGGAAACGCCAGCTTTTCCGAGAGTACCAGTGCACCACCGGGGCAGAGACCATCACAAATCTTTTTCAGTAGAGGCAAACGGTCGTCTACAGGTACAAACTGCAGGGTAAAGTTGAGCGCCGCCATCGAAGCGTTTTCAATAGCGATCTCACGGATATCACCACAGATAACATCAACAGTTGCTAAACCATTGTCGTTTGCAATTACCTGACGACAACGACTGACCATCGCCTCGGAATTATCAATAGCAACGATCCGGCAATCACGTTCCCCGATACCATGGCGCATGGCGATCGCGGTCGCCCCCAGGGAGCTGCCCAGATCGTAGAGCTGTGTACCACTCTGGGCATAACGTTCAGCGATCAGTCCGATCATGGAGACCACCATGCTGTAGCCCGGTACCGAGCGCTGGATCATATCAGGAAAGACCCTGGCCACGGCATCATCAAATGCGAAGGCGGCTATCTGCTCCTGCTGCCGCGTAAATACACGATCTCTGTTGCTCATAATGATTTATTGCACTGGATTATTGATTGAGAAGGGAAGGGATACAGGGGAAGAAAGTGTGCGTCAGATTATCGACGACAATCTGACGCAGAGTAGGCAGAGCCGGCTTTAACTGGCCAGCATCCAGAACACGGCAAACACCGGTATGGCCGCCGTCAAACTGTCGATACGATCCATAATGCCACCGTGACCGGGTAGAAGTCGGCTGCTGTCTTTGAGGCCCTGCTCCCGCTTGAACATACTTTCCAGCAGGTCGCCCAGTACCGAAACCAGACCGACCGCCCAGGTCATCGCCAGCAGACCCAGCATAGGGAACAGCTCCAGAGCACGGTACCAGCCGACACCGAGAGCGATCAGGGTGATGACTAACTGACCACCAAGAACACCCTCCCAGGTTTTGCCGGGGCTCAGATGAGGTGCCAGTTTTCTACGACCAAATTTTCTGCCAAATACATAGGCGCCGATATCAGCGCCCCATACCAGCATGAAAACATACAGGATCAGCGCATTGCCCAGCTGCTCAAATTCGGGAGCGCTCTGGGATTTGAGAAACACCAATCCGGCCCAGGCCGGCACCAGTACCATCAGGCCGATAAGTAACTGGACTAACAGCGGCTTCCAGGCGGCCCTGGAATCGGGATAGCTGATCACCAACATAAGAGCAACCAGCCACCACACCAGCCCCACACCAAGAATAAAACTCAATGGCAAGGCGGACAGGCTGAACAGACATAACAACAATCCTCCTGTCAGTGTGGTGTAGAGCAACCTCTGCCAGACGGCTGTGAAGCCGGAGAGTTTGGCCCACTCCCAGGCGGCCAGGCTGATCACCGCCCCCGCAAAGAGGGCAAACCATTCCTGGGTCAGCAAAAAGACCCCACCCAGTGCAACCGGCAACAGTGCCAGAGCCGTGAGAATTCGTTGTTTCAGCATAATCTGTCCGTGTTCATGGGCCCGCGTCCAGTTGCTCGCTGGTAAGACCGAAGCGGCGCTGTCGTTGACTGTAGCTTTGCAGCGCTTTATAGAATTCATCCTGACTAAAATCAGGCCAGAGAACATCGGTAAAATAGAACTCCGAATAGGCGCACTGCCACAGCAAAAAGTTGCTGATGCGATGCTCACCACTGGTTCGAATAAGCAGATCCGGCGGAGGCATCTCACGGGTCACAAGATTCTGCTCCAACAGTTGCGGAGTGATATCCTGCACATCCAGTGTCCCCTCCTGCACGCGACGGGCCAGCTGGCGTGCCGCTTCGGTAATATCCCACTGCCCACCATAACTCGCAGCGATCACCAGCGTGACTTTGTAGTCATCGGCGGTTTGCTCTTCAGCCTCGCGGATGTACTGCTGAATAACGGGACTGAATTGGCCGAGATCCCCAATCACCTTCAAGCGAATTTTGTTACGTCGAAGACGCTTCACTTCGCGCTTGAGTGCGTGCAGGAACAGTTCCATCAGTCCACGCACTTCGGCCGGTGGTCGCTTCCAGTTCTCGCTGGAAAACGCAAACAGGGTCAGTACCTCGACCCCATACTCACTACAGGCCTCAACGATTTTTCGTACGGCGTCTACGCCGGCACGATGCCCACTAAGCTGCCCCTTACCATGCCGTCTGGCCCAGCGATTGTTGCCATCCATAATGATGGCAACATGACGCGGCACAACAGACAAAGAGGTAGTAGACCCTGTCTCAGTGCTGACGGCTTCGCCAGCGGATGCCTCAGTCATAGTTATTAACGCACACTGTGTTTTTTAAAGCCCCGGCTCATCCGATGTAAAAACACAGACGACCGAAGCTCCATGACTCACTGAAAAGTGAATAAAGTGATCAGATAGCCATCAGATCTTTTTCTTTTGCTGCCAGAGTGGCTTCTACTTCTGCGACAAAGCGATCGGTAATTTTCTGGACATCGTCCTGACCACGACGTTCGTCGTCTTCACTGATCTCTTTCTCTTTTTCCAGATCTTTCAGATCAGCCAGCGCATCCCGACGAATGTTGCGAATAGCGATGCGGGCATTTTCTGCTTCTTGTCTTGCCTGACGGGTGTAACCCTTACGGGTCTCTTCCGTCAGCATGGGCAGAGGCACACGAATCACCTCGCCAGCGGTGGAAGGGTTCAGACCCAGATCAGACTTGAGGATAGCACGCTCAACATCAGGAACCAGATTACGTTCCCACACACGAATCGCCAGGGTACGGGCATCTTCAGCTGTCACGTTAGCAACCTGCGACAGCGGCGTATCAGAACCATAGTAGCTGACGCTAATACTATCCAGCAGGCTGGGATGCGCGCGACCAGTACGGATCTTGGCAAAAGCATGCTGCAGAGATTCGATGGTCTTACCCATGCGGTTTTCAGCATCAGATTTGATTGCGTTAATCATCATTCACTCCTGAAACTTCGGACGGGTACCTATCCGGTATAACCCGTCGTCATCAATCAAACGTCATCAGGTGCCTGTACCTCGTATGAGGACAGGTGCTGTTTATGGATACTGGCTCAGGCAGAGACCAGAGTCCCTTCATTGTTGCCCACCACTACATTCAGAAGTGCGCCGGACTTGTTCATGTTAAAGACTCGGACCGGCATATCATGGTCACGTACCAGACAGATCGCCGTCAGATCCATAACACCCAGTTTACGGTCAAGCACTTCATCATAGGTCAGCTGATCGAACTTGACAGCATCCGGATTCTGGAACGGGTCACTGTCGTATATACCGTCGACCTTGGTCGCCTTCAGCACAACATCGGCTTCCACTTCGATACCGCGCAGACAAGCCGCAGAATCAGTAGTGAAGAATGGATTACCGGTACCGGCAGAGAAGATGACTACGTCACCGGAATTAAGGTAACGCATTGCACGACGACGGTCGTAATGTTCAACTACACCGCTCATGGGAATAGCCGACATGACGCGGGTATCGATATTGGAACGCTCCAGGGCATCACGCAGCGCCAGGGCGTTCATTACGGTGGCCAGCATACCCATATGGTCGCCGGTGACACGGTCCATGCCGGCTTTGCTCAGGGCGGCACCGCGGAACAGGTTTCCGCCGCCAACAACCAGACCAACCTGGACGCCTATCCCGACCAGTTGGCCGATTTCCAGTGCCATACGGTTAAGAACATTCGGATCAATACCGAAATCCCCATCCCCCATCAGGGCTTCACCACTCAGTTTGAGCAGAATACGTTTGTATTTCGGCTGGCGATCTGTTGCGGGCATAGTCGATTCCTGCAGCTAAATATGCGTTATGCGTAAATTATATAGAGTCAGGCAGTAGGTTGAATACTGGCAATGAACCCGCACAATACCCAATCGACTACCTTCTGCGTCCGTATTGACTGCATCGAACCCAAAGCTGTCCATACGCCAGACACAGAACAGGGTGATGATAGATACCATCACCCTGCAGAACAAAGCCTGCCCGCTTTACCGGCAGAACTCAACTCTCTTTTGCAAAGAGCCTGTTAGTTGTTGCCAGCAGCAGCGGCAGCAACTTCAGCAGCGAAGTCAACAACTTCTTTCGCGATGCCTTCGCCCACTTCGAAACGTACGAAGCTAACGATCTCGGCACCAGCGCTCTTGGCCAGCTGACCAACAGTCACTTCAGGGTTCTTGACGAAAGGCTGTTCAGTCAGGCTGTTCTCAGCCAGGAACTTGTTGATACGACCACCGATCATCTTCTCAACGATCTGCTCTGGCTTACCCGCCATATCAGGTTGAGCCTTGATGATCTCTTTTTCTTTCTCAACGATCTCGGCAGGCATGTCAGCGGGGTTAACAACCTGTGGGCTGACCGCAGCTACGTGCATAGCGATATCTTTAGCCAGCTCTTCGTTGCCACCGTTCAGGGCAACCAGAACGGCGATACGGCTGTTGCCGTGAACGTAGGAACCAACCACGTCGCCTTCCAGTCTGGAGATACGACGAACGTCAACGTTCTCACCGATTTTCTGCACCAGAGCCTGACGCTCAGTTTCCAGAGCCTCTTTCAATGCTGCGATTTCGATCAGGTTGTCAGCGTCAGCCTTAACCAGAGCGCCTTCAGCAAAAGCGATGAAGCCAGCGTCACGGGCAACGAAGTCAGTTTCGGAGTTTACTTCCAGGATCAGGGCAGCTTTGCCACCGTTAACGATCCTGGCAACCACGATACCTTCTGCAGCGGTACGACCAGCTTTCTTGGCTGCTTTAGCCTGACCGGACTTACGCAGCTCTTCGATTGCTACTTCAATGTCGCCACCAACCCCAGCCAGAGCGCGTTTGCACTCCATCATGCCCAGACCAGTACGCTCACGCAGTTCTTTTACCAGAGCAGCGGAAATTGTTGCCATCACAGTATCCTCTTATCTGTCAGTAAACAGACACCGCCATTTTTCCAGTGCGATTCTTTTCGGGAAAAGACTTTTCAGAAGAAGACTTTTCAGAAGAAAACTTTCAGAAAAAAACTTTCAGGAAAACACATCCAGAAAAATGGCGCTGCCTATGTGAAGTTCTTTGCACCTAACGACCCGCGATATTTATGACCGCCGGCTTCTCAGGTGGCTTTTTATGAAAAAAAGGGGGCTAAGCCCCCTTTTTTTACATGCAAATGGTCAACGTACGCACTGACTTTTAATGCAAACGCTGAACGATGCACATATCAGGCTTCTTTACCAGACTCGTCAGCAGCA
>CAMRBW010000133.1 GCA_947040555.1 uncultured Oceanospirillales bacterium
GTTTTCCGCTCATGGCTGTTTTCCGCTCATGGCTGTTTGATTTATCTTCACCGGACAGGTTCCCATTTTCACCATGCTGGATACAGAGATCACCAGAAATATGCCCACCGATGAGGCGCTTGCTGCGCTGAAAGCTCCGCCCCACTCCATAGAAGCGGAGCAATCTGTGCTTGGTGGCCTGATGCTGGACAATGAGTCCTGGGATAAGGTCGGCCATGTGCTGACCGCAGAGGATTTTTATAACCCGTCGCACCGTAAACTCTACCTCTGTATTCAGGGCCTGGCCCAGGATTCCAAGCCTTTTGACCCGATAACGGTGTCAGAGGAACTCGATAGAAAAGGCGAGCTGCAAGAGTCTGGTGGTGTCTCTTATCTTGCCGATCTGGTCGAAAGCATTCCCAGCGTAGCCAATATGGAGGCTTACGCTGTCATTGTCCGTGAACGGGCCGTTCTTCGTCGTCTGATCAGTGCGGCCCAGCGTATAGCGGACTCCGCTTACAAACCGGAAGGTCGGAAGGCGGACGATATTGTCGAGATGGCCGAGCGGGAGATGTTCAATATCTCCGAATCCCGCGATAAAGAGGGTGGCCCTATCGGTGTTCGGGAGCTGTTGAAAAAAGCGGTCGAGAAGATTGATGAGCTGCACAGAACCACCGGCACGATTACCGGTCTAACCACGGGCTTCAAAGATCTGGATGAGATGACATCCGGCTTCCAGAAGTCCGATATGATTGTTGTGGCGGCACGTCCTTCGATGGGCAAGACTACCTTTGCCATGAACCTGGTCGAAAACGCCTTGATGAATTCCGACGATTGTGTGGTCGTGTTCAGTCTGGAGATGCCGGCGGATCAGCTGATGATGCGTACGCTGTCTTCCCTTGGACGCATTGATCAGGGCAAGGTGCGGACCGGTAAACTGGACGAAGATGATTGGCCCAAACTGTCCAACGTTGTGCAAAGTCTGAAAGAGAAGAAGCTGTTTATCGATGACACTGCCGGTATCAGCCCTCAGGAGGTGCGTACTCGCCTGCGCCGTATTCGTCGGGAACATGGCAACATCGCTCTGGTAATGATCGATTACCTTCAGTTGATGCAGATTCCCGGTTTCAGTGAAGGGCGTACCAACGAGATCTCAGAGATTTCCCGTTCTATCAAAGCGATGGCGAAAGAGTTTGAGTGTCCGGTTATTGCTCTCTCCCAGCTCAACCGAGCCCTCGAGCAGCGCCCTAACAAGCGTCCTGTTAACTCGGATCTGCGTGAATCCGGAGCGATCGAGCAGGATGCGGATGTCATCACGTTTATCTACCGGGACGAGGTCTATAACCCTGACTCTGAGCACAAAGGCATGGCTGAGATCATTATTGGCAAGCAGCGGAACGGTCCGATCGGGTCTGTGCGGCTCGCCTTTATTGGCCGCTTTACCCGCTTTGATAATCTGGCGGCTGATGCGTACAGCAGCTTTGATAATTGAGGAGGAGCGTCTCTATCGGGCTCAGCGGGATAGGTGGACCTGCCAAAGCGCATCCTCGTAAGCACCGCCGAAGTCAACACGAGTGATGCGTTCGGTGTCGTAGAGATCATAACCCTGTTCGAGCACGGCATCCTGGGTCATGCACTGGAGACTGACCAGTTCGTTGTCCACCTTGTGTATCCGTCCGATCCAGCAGAATCCTGGATCGGTAATCTCCTGGTGAATGGTCGCCAGAGGGCTGAGCCGGGCGATGGACTTCAGTGCGGTCTCCATTGAGTGCAGGTTGATCGCTCCTGGGTGAGATGGGTTCTGGTTGCGCAGTGTCAGCGCCTTGAACAGGAACTCCTGCTGGGGCGCCGGGCGCTCAATATGGCTGACATCGCGTCGCAGGATAATCCGGTAACCATCAAGGGTGATCTGGTTACTGACGACCTGCAGCAAGAGTAGCTCTCTGCTGGCATCTACCAGAATACCACTAGTCCACGCGGACTCCCCCTCAACTTTTTGGCGAAAGAAACGGATACAGGATCCTAGTGGCAACAGCATATCCTGACTAGGTTGCTGGCCGGCTCTAATGGCTTGTTCTGATATACATTCAGGCATCGTCTGCTCTCGGTGAACGCAGGAAAATATCTTGCTTGGGGTAAGCAATTGTGACCCCGTGTTGTTGGAAAAGTTCCTGAACTCGTATATTCAGCTGATCTTGTGCTCGGAGACGATCGCTGGTGTGAGCGACAAATGTTCTCAGCTGGTAATTCAAGGCACTGTTGCCGTATTCCATCAGCAGTACTAGGGTTTCCGGGGTGTCCACCACCCGTGGATTCTCCTTGGCAGCCTGTTGCAGAATCTGGTGCACCAGTTTTGGATCTGTGTCGTGGGAGACCTGAAAGGGTATCGTGAGCCGCACAACCGTATTGGAGAGAGACCAGTTGATCAGTTTCTCACCCATCAGGATTTTGTTAGGAATGATGATCTCTTTGTTATCCCAGTCGGTGACAGTGGTCGCACGGATCCGAATGCGGGTGACTTCCCCATTCATCTCTCCGAGGGTGATGGTATCGCCGATGCGAATAGGTCGCTCGAAGAGAATAATCAGCCCCGCAACAAAGTTGGCGACAACCTCCTGCAGACCGATACCGATACCGATACCAAGTGCGGCAATCAGCCACTGGAGTTTGCCCCAGCTGGCTCCCAGAAGCGCGAGCGTCAGAACCACCCCGGTACAGGTAATGGTGTAGCTCAGTAACGTGGTGATAGCATAGCTGCTGCCGGCCCGTAGCTTCAACCGTGACAGGACGGTCACTTCCAGCAGACCAGGCAAATTGCGGGCAAGGATAACACTGGTTACCAGAGTCACCAGGCTAAGCAGAAGGTCACTCAACCGGACGACAAATGGCAGAGTCTTCCCCTGAGCGGGCGACAGCTCCCAGAGAGTAATGTTGTCAAGCACATTCAGTAGACTGAACAGTTCCCGCCAGAACCAGTACAGGCCGATAAATAGCCCAACGATCATAAATGCATTCAGCAGTCTCAGGGACTGCTGGTTCACGGTTGCCAGATCGAGATTAGGTTCTTCGATATTCTCGCCATCCTTACTTGCTGCCCGTTTTTTCAAAGCCCGGGTGAAGGCCAGTCGTCTTTCCGCAACACTCAGGCTGCGAATCACCAGCGCTTGTAGTAGCACGGCCATACCCACCATATAGAGCGTGCCAGTCAGTTGAAACTGCAGTTGTAACCCTGTGTAGTAATAACCGGAAGCGGTCAGCAGCAGCTGGGCTAAGGCGATCAATACCAGCGCCAAGGTTAGCAGAACGTGAAGAAAACGAGAGCCAAACAGGAAGCTGCTTTCGCGCATCAGGTTGAACAGAATCCAGCCTTGCAGCAATGAACCCACCATCAGCAAGGTCATACCGAGAATATCCTGATTCAGATCGGTTGGCTGATCATTGGCAAGGCTCACGGCCAGCAGCAGAGGCACCATGACATAGCGCAGCCTTATCAACAGCTGGTGAATCTTTCGGCACAGTGCCGGTGGCCAGCGAAAGTGCGTGACGGCAATATCGTGGGGACGGTGAATTTTGATCGCAAGGGAGAGCAGCATCCAGGCGATGGATGTGATAACCATGGTTTTTCCGAGGTTGGATACCCCGATTGGCACATTGGAAGCCAGACGCAAAGCCAGCCCGGAAAAGCCCATCAGCATAGGTAACGGCATAATCTGAAGAGCACCCAGCATAATAACCAGAGGTGTCAGGGTCTGGGTGTCGTGACGGACATTGCCCATCTTGCGGGTGAGTGCACGTTGCACCGCCATAAATGTTCTTCGGCGAGTACGCAGCAGCAGGGTCAGGATGAGAACGCTACTTGCGATCAGCCGGTTATCCTGGGCGGATTTGAGCAGGGTCGGAAAAATATCATGCCAGGGAATGGATGCGAACTGATCCCAGAGTGCCGTGGGCAGTTGCAGCAGCCAATCTATGCCGAGTGACTGGTTGCTTGCCATCCAGAACAGACGCTCTTCGAGAGTGTCCGATAATTCCTGACTCTGGGTTAGCAGGTTTTTCTGGTCGAGATCGAGGCTGGTGGCGGTACGGAGCAGTGTGCCGAAGATCTCGGACAGATCCTCCAGCAGCGTCTGGCGATTCGTTATCAAGCGCAGGAGTTCGGCTGAATCCTGAGTGGTATAAGATTCCCCTGTTTTCACGCCGTCGATGAGCTCCTTTACCAGCGCTTCCGGGCTGGCAAGGCTCTGTCGCTGTTGATCGTACTGAAATTTCTGCAGACGAACCTGGGCAATGAGTTCATGAGTGTTCGGATCGTTTTTTATATGGGGTAGAGTCCTCAGGTTTTCGCGAAGTATTTTCGCCAGCACCTGATTTTCCCCCAGTAGAACCGATTGCTGTCTGACACTCTGGCTGATATTACTCAGATTATTGAGCTGGTTGCGGACTTTTGCGCTTTTTCCCGTGATCAGGCTGAGCTGGTCTGAGTTTGTTAACAGTTGCTGGCTGAGCTCCATATTGAGAGCGGCCTGGTTTTGCAGAATGGTTTTTCCTGACGTTGTGCGGTTGAGGCGGGAGGCGGTGGCTACCGCCTGTTCGCTGGCAGCACGGCGTTTGAAGTCAATAATGGTCTGCAGAGATAGTGCCTCCAGTTCCACCAGTTTCAAGCGCTGGCTTTGCAGACGCTGTTGCGTTGTCTCCAGATCAAGAAGTGTGAGGCTGGAGCGGATTTCAAGGGTCAACCGTGCCGCCTGTTGCTGAAGGGCATTGACTTCAGTATGCAGCATGACTTTTCGCTGATCGTTGAATTCGGAAGAGCCGTCCTCGTCCTCTTCTGGTGGGCTGATCTCGGAGTTGATCTCTTTCAGTCGTTCCAGATTTTTGCTCAGGATGGCCTGATTTTTCTCGGGGCGAGCACGGCTCAAGGTGATTTGATTGGTAATACGTGCCAACTGGTTCTGCAGCTCGATGATTTTTTCGAGACGAGCATCCAGTGCTTTGTGCAGCTCTTCTAACGGGAGATGTCGAAATTTTTCCAAAAGTACGGTATCAGATGGAATCTTCAGGTTTTCTAGCTGTTTTTGCAGTTTGGCAATGTCGGTTGGTGCGTTATCGGTCTGTTTTTGAAGGCTCTTCAGCTGCTCCTGTTCTGCCGAAGCGAGCCGCAGGAAGCTGAGTGTTTTTTCGTAAATTTCGGAGAGTTCGGAATCCTTCTCTCCCGGATCTTTCTCAGATGATTGCATCTGCTCAATAGCTTTGGCGATCGCCTCCTGAGTAGGCAGACGGGGCAGGCCGTCGGCCGCTGATACCAAGTTACTGAACAGGGTAAGGGTAAACAGTAAAGCCAGAGTAAGCATGGCAGAGCAACGTCCTTAAGTTCTTATGCTTCTGTTATCGGCTTTCAAAGTAGTTGCTCAACAATACTTGTATTACGGGATTCGAGTTTATGGCCTTATTGTGTGATGGACTGTGTGATGGACTGTGATGGACTGTGTGATGGACTGTGTGATGAATGGTGCCACAAGTGCTATAAACTCGATTTAACCAGTCCTGAGAAAGTTAGAAAAGCGTAAGGGGTTCCTCCTCTAGAGCCGCCATCTGTTCCCGAAGTTCCAGGATATGGTCAGCCCAGTAACGCTCGGTGTTGAACCAGGGGAAGGCCATCGGGAACGCCGGGTCACTCCAGCGACGGGCCAGCCAGGTGCTGTAATTTATTAGCCGCAGAGTGCGGAGATATTCGATCAGGTTCAGTTCTGCCGGGTTAAATTCGTGGAATTCGTTGTAGCCTTCGATCAATTCGGCCAGTTGCGCCATCTGGTTCTGACGATCACCGTTCAGGAACATCCACAAGTCCTGAATCGCGGGGCCGTTGATGCAGTCATCGAAATCGACAAAGTGAAATATATCGTCCCGGCAGAGAATATTGCCTGGATGGCAGTCCCCGTGCAGACGGATAATCTCCGGTGAAACGGTAGTCTCAATGGCTATCAGCCGGTCAATAATGTCTCTGGATAGAGTCTCATAAGCCGGTCGCAGACTCTTCGGGATAATATCGTTTTCCAGAAGATAGGCGGCATTATCGATGCCGAAATGCTGTAGGGACATCTCATTGCGGAAGCTAAAAGTGTGGATTGAGCCAACTTTGTGGATACGCCCCATTAGCTGACCAAGGCGGAATAGATGGTCGAGGTTATCCAGCTCCGGTGCACGTCCGCCCTTGCGGATGAAAATGCTGAAGTGAAAGCCGGCGAAGGTGTGCAGGGTATTGCCGTGAGAATTCCTCATCGGTGGCACAACGGAAATATCCAGCTCCGCCAGCTCCTGGGCAAAGGCGTGTTCTTCCAGAATCTGCTCTCGACTCCAGCGCTCCGGACGGTAGAACTTCACGATAACGGGCTGTTCATCCTCGATGCCGACCTGGTAAACACGGTTTTCATAGCTGTTAAGCGCAAGGATACGGGCATCGCTCAGATAACCCAGCGACTCCACAGCATCAATCACAGTATCAGGAGTCAGAGACTCATAGGCATGCTGGGCAGACATTTTGGACTCCGTAAGTTTCTGGAGTCTTATTGTAGGGAAGGGTGGGAAGGGATGAAAGTTGATGCGTTTTACACGGCCCCGCAGAAGACTCTGCAAAAGCAGTGCAAAACGCAATCAGATCACGCTAATCAGGCGGCTTGTTGCAGCTCCTGAGGGAGAACGGGAGAGCCGGCAACGCTCCGCTTGCGCAGATCCTGAATGATAAAGACCACCACGACTGCCGCAAGGAAGATATTAGAGATCGGCATGGCAATCCAGATTCCGGTGACGCCCAGCCATTTCGGAAGAAGCCAGAGCAGAGGCAGCTGAACCAGCATATTTCCTATGGATATGAATGTCGCCAGTCGCGCTATGGCCAGTGACTGGAAGTAAGCGGCACTGACCACGATAAAGCCGTCCAGGAACATGGTGAACAGATGCAGGCGCAGACCGGTAATGGTCACTTCATTAAGGGCGACCTTGCCTCCGGTAAAGATATTGGCGATCAGCTGCGGAAACAGATTAATAAAGAGCAGTGCGGCCAGTCCGGAACCGATAACAACCTTGAACGCCATCAGCAGGGCTTCGCGAATATTCTGGTTGTTATTGGCGCCTTTGTTGAAGCTGACCAGAGGTTGAATGCCATGGCCCACACCTTCAGCAAACATGTAATAAAATGCCTGCACATAACCCACTATGGCGAAAGCTGCGACGACCATAACGTTGCCATATTCCATGAACAGACGGTTGTGGATTATCAGTACGAAGCTTAAATAGAGAAACATCATCAGGCTGGAGAATCCGGTTATCAGAGTCTCCCTCGATATTTTGAAGTTGAGCGACAGATCTTTCAGGCTCAGGCGATCATTGGCTCTGTAGCTGAAGAAGTGGGCGACACCAAGAACGGTAATCAACGATTGAGAGAGAACGGTAGCGATTGCGGCACCGCCCACACCTTGTTTGAGCATAACAACAAAGACCCAATCCAGTACCACATTGGCACAGGCGCCCAGGCACATAAGACCGGTAGCCAGTTTAGGATGTTCGTCGTTACGAATCAGCATCGGCAGAGCAGCCCCGGCCATAGCGGGTAGAGCACCCAGAGCGAGATAGTGGAGATAATCGCTGCCATGCATCAGCACCTCGCCCTCTGCCCCCTGCAGCAGCAGACCTTTCTGGCCAAAGTTGTACATCAGCAGAATCAGGGGAATGCTTAGCAACGGCATCAGCACAAAGGCATTGCCCAGGATTTGACGAACCACTGTTTTTTCACCGGCACCTTTGGCAATGGAATAAAGGGCTGCTGTACCGGTACCCACCATCAGGCCGATGCCGACGATGATCGCAAAGACCGGCCAGGCAATATTAATGGCTGCCAAACCAGCGGCTCCCACAGACTGACCGATGAATATGCCATCAATCAGGGAGTAAAGGCCCTGAACCACCATACCCATAACTGCCGGCAGGGTGTAGCGCCAAAACAGTTTTCCGATGGGCTCCGATTGCATGCCTGTTCCTGAC
>CAMRBW010000134.1 GCA_947040555.1 uncultured Oceanospirillales bacterium
CTGCGCAAGGCATAGCGGCTGAACATGACGTGGCCAATTGTCCCAATCGATACAAGCTGCGGGCAGCTCTTTCCCTCATGGCAGTACCCATGTTTAAAGGCCAGAAAGCCCGGTCAGCACAAGGGATGAAGCCTTAAGTCAGTGCCATTGGCCCCCTACTCTATGTTCGTATGTCTGTCAGGTGAGACATGAGTCTGAAAAAATACCGTTCTATTTTGTTTTTATTAGGCATGCTTGCGGTGTTGTTAGTGTGCGATAAGGTTTTGGCGGGGGATAATGAGCCTGTGTCGCAAGGTTCTGCTTTTTTTAAAACCCCACCCCGGAAATACCAATCTGTTAATGCTGGAGCGGAGAAAAAAAGAAGGACTGTTTGTAGAACAAATTCTGAAAATGAAAGGAGCAAGGGGGGACGAATGAAAAAAGTATCATCAGCCAACAATAGTTATTCAAATGAGACCACTGAATATAATTATTTAAAAACGGGAAAATTTGGCCACCACTCTATCGTAGAGGTGGAGGGAGCATGCTATCAAGATGGCAATAACCCAGAGAGGATAGCAGAGAAGTTCGAAGCTATGGATATTAAGGGAGCCGCAGCAGAAAATATACCGCCGCCCTCTTCAAAACCGACAGATGGCAAGTCCTCGTCGGGTGGTACTGGTAAATTTAAACCAAAATCGTTGGTAACTGCTGAAGGGGTTCAGGAAATAGCGGGAATTGTTGATGAGCGGTTGCATCCGTTGGATCATCTCTTTGAATATGATATTCGCAGTTCTTTTTCTGTGTCAAAGACGCTGTCGGAGACCAAGCCTGTGTCAGGCAAGATTAAGAAGAAATCTAGACGAGAAAAAAACAGGAAAAGTCATCAAGATGTCAACAATGTGGGCAATGTAAGTCTTGATAACAAAAAAATGAAAATAATAACAAAAGTTTTAGATGATATAAGTGGAGGAAAATCAAAAGAACTCTATGTAGATTTTTTTAAATTTGTTTGTGGCGCCATCAAAAAAGAATACAATATGGATATAAAAGAGATAGTTGAATATATTCAGGCTGGCACCAGTTACAATTACAATCAAAAAAGCCATGAACGGGATGAGATAAACATTTTTTATTCTATATTACAATTGTTATCTCAAATCAGTGGAGTAAATTTTAAATGTCATAGTAAAAAAGATGGTTGTGTTAAGAATATCAATCATGAAAAAAATAAACGCTTAATAAGTTTTGCATATACTCAGGATCAGTGGGAATGGATCCAGGAAATAAATCTGGATAGAAAAGGAACTGTGCTGGAGGGCAAAAATGACCATTTTCATAATCTATTAAGGATAAGTTCTCGTTTTCCTAATCATACCGATGTGATTGATTCTCATAGTACTGAGCTTGTCAGTCTTGATCAAATGCAAGTTCTTGTTGAAAATGTGCAAGAGATCATAAATTCTTGCGATGATAGAATAAAGGAAGCAATAGAGCATTTGTGGAAGGTGTTATATTTCTCAAAGCATTATAATGACACAGTTAAGGAGATAGACAGATGTCTTTTATTGACTATGAAAATTCTTGGTTTTTTTGATGGTGCATGTATTGTTCATTTTTATGCTACCCCCTTCTTTCTTAAAGAATGCATATGCAAAATAATCTCACTAAAAGATTGTTTATTGAAGTTGGTGGTGTTGAATAAGTTTCTTTCGTTATTCACCAATGAGCAGTTCGCAGATAGGATTTCGTCAATAGATGACAAAAATCCTGAGGACGATAATAATAAACTAAAGGTTGATAAGTTAATTATTCCGGTAATGAAAGCCATTGGTAAATGCCTTGATAATGCCATGCGTATAGAGGGGGCTATCCAAATAAAAAAAGAGATAGGGGTCCTGAGTAGAAGCATAAACCGTATCAAGAGATACGATAAAAAATATACAGATGATATCATTGCTGTAGCCAATGAAATAGAAGTTAACGGATTAAAAAACATTAATGATAAATTTAAAAATGAAAATTACGTCATGGAAAACGATTCAAAAATTCATCTTCTTAAATACAAAAAAGAAGGAATAATTAATGATATACGTGAACCAATGGCAACAAAAAACACCCAGGAAAAATTAGCAGACATGGTTCATATTTTTTCAGAATTGAGCAAGCAATTAAAAGATAGTTTTCCACAAGATTTTCAAGAACTGGTGATTCAGTTATTAGATGCTATAGATAAGTGCTGTGCAGACATTAATGTATCGTCAGTTTATGAAGAAAACAGCAGGCTGAAAGATTGCATAAATGAAATTTATACAACTATTAAAAGAATAAGAAAATATATTGACGAAGACATGGTTGATTTAAATGATAGAATCAACAATATCAAGAAGAGGCTAGGAAAAATAAAAAATAAATTGAATGAAATTAATCATGAACACTTATTGCATAGTATGGATGAATTTTTAAAAAAAGATGAGTCATCCCCTAATCCTACTTTTGATAAGGTTTACCATCCTGATGGTTTGGTGACAACTAAAGAAAAATTAACTTATGCTAAGGAGCAAATACATAATAAATTAGATATTTTAGATAAAAATAATATTGTTATTGCAGGATATAAGTATTTAAATATATGTCATATTTATTCTGCTCTGAATGATTATAAAAAATCATCTGCAAAGAGTTTAAATGCACGGGAGAAACTTCTTATTAATGAAAAAAAGATGGTTCATGAAAGAGAAATTATGCCCACAATGGGAAAGGAATATTTATGGGATTTGTTATCAACAATAAGAATGTATTCAAATGAAATATTAAATTCCATTGATGCGAGTACACAAAAGATGTCCTCTCACCCCGTTCTTTCTGATGATATTAAATCATGGCTAAGGGAGCAGATATGTACAATGCGTGATATAGCTAAGTGTATGATGGACTGTTGTCAAGTAGCAAAAGAGACACTTGAAGAACGTAAGGAATGGCTGGGCGGCTTAAGGACATACAAGATGGAATTGCTTGAATATGATGCAGAGGACGTCGAAACTCCCATTCAGGTGTCGCCTGATCCACAAATGAGTGCAGTGGGAAATGATGATTGTGAAGATTCGTCACAGTCTCCGCCCTCCGAGAATACCCAGACATGGATCAAAGATTTATCGAAAACTTATAATGATTTGGAAGCACTATTGACGACGGATAACACTTCCCCAATGAAGGCTGAAGTGCTTCACCCTCCGTTCTCAGGGTAGGAAAGAACGGCCGCGAACGAAGCAGAATTGCAGGAAATTACGTGTAGTAACCAAGACCAGGTTCGAATGGGCACCGAGTCACTCTAACAACGGCTCACTGCCGGTTGGCCTGGATCGTGCCAGGCGGGCATCCCGGTGCGACGATTAACGCATCCGATGACAGGATCAAGACTTACTGTTTTTCTTCTTCACGTACTCTTTCACCAGCCGTAACCGGTCGCCGTTGAAGAACAGGGCCGGCTTCAAATCCATTATTCATAATGAGATTGATAAACACGCCTGCAACACCCTGCGCAAGAATCGTCCCGAATGGACTGTTGTTGAAGGTGATATCTCCAAGGTTGATTTTAAGCCCTATAACGGTGAAGTGGATATTGTTTCCGGTGGCTTTCCTTGTCAGGCATTTTCCTATGCAGGTAAGAAAATGGGTTTTTGAAGATACCCGCGGAACCCTGTTCTTCGAGTTTGCCCTGACGGTGCGAGAGTACGCCCGGATCCAAACCTTCCCGGATGATTGGGAATTCACAGGCTCGCTGTCAGCCCAATACAAGCAAATCGGTAATGCTGTCCCTGTGAACCTGGGCTATGTCATTGGCAGATCTCTTATTCGGTTATTGAATGATATTGAGCAAGCTTCAAAATCATCTAAAACCGGTAAAAAAGAGCAATCTCTGGGTGATGTTGATAGCCTTGAGGCTGGTATTGAGAAGCTTGATATAGCCATGTGAATTGATTCAAATGGGCACCGAGTCATCTTGAGAGAAGGCTCGGTACCCACTGGCCGGCCAACTGGCGGCGAGCATCCCATTTGCTGCCAGCGTCGTTTAAAGAAATTACGGAGAAAACCATAAAACCCCCTTTTTCGTACCATAGTTAACGAAAAAAACTTTATTGCGCCGTACTTATAGTGAGGAATAAAACGACCGTTTTTTTCGTAATCTGGCGGGTGGTGTGGCATCCCTGCCACGGTATCCCTGGTTAGATACCCTCCTGCTTTTTCCAAAGCTCCAACTCTTCTCGCTCATCTTCCCGTCCCTGGATCACTTGCCCCTTTGCCAGCTTCCAAACAACAGACGTCAGTTCACGGCCTGTCTCGAACACCATTGATAGAGTGTATGGCTGTGCTTGTCCTGTGCTTGTCCTGTGAGTGCCATGCTGGGAGCGGTGATGCAGAGTCCGTTAACGGCACTGGTGACTGTGGTGGAGATGACCCGCAATCCGGAACTGTTATTTCCGGCACTGGTGGCGATAGTGATCGCCACACTGATCGCCCGCTTGCTAATGAAACAGAAAGGTATCTTTGAACAGATTCTCGATACCTGGCGCTAACAAGCAGGGGTTATAAATCAAGTGCATCACCATCACTGGCGATGCAGCAGATCACAGCTCCCGGATTTCAAAATCGTGGGTAATCTCAACACCGGCCCGGCCAAGCATGATGGAGGCGGAGCAGTACTTATCTGCCGACATTCCTACCGCCCTGCGCACATGGGCCTCCTTCAGCGCCCGGCCGGTGACGATAAAGTGCAGGTGGATACTGCTAAAAATGGCAGGCACTTCATCAACACGTTCAGCATTGAGCTCCACTTCGCAGTGAATCACATCCTGACGGGCTTTTTTCAAAATACTGACCACATCCACAGAGGAGCAGCCACCGACAGCCATCAAAATCATCTCCATCGGCGTCGGTGCCGAATCAGAGCCACCACTTTTTGGGCCGGTGTCCATCATGATACTGTGGCCACTCCCTGAGCGACCCGCAAAACGCATACCATCGACCCATTTAACATACGCATTCATGCGTGCAAATCCTCTGTACTCACTAAACAATCCAGGTAATGTCAGAACGTAATGAATCTAACAACTTATATAATTTTTAAACCGCCAATAACGGCAAAGAGAACGGCGAAGAGGGCATACACATAGAGCAATATCACCCGCGCAGTATCATCAGTTCTAGTGATGCCATTGACAAGTTTTATTACATTGATGGCTTTGCTCCCGTGAGAGGGCCGGACGGGCTCTGAAAAACCTTGTGCCGGAAGGCAGGCTCTCGGTGCAAGGGAAAACCATGGTAGTTTTTGGGACTCGATAGACGTATCATCCGTCGCCATTTCAAGGACTGCTTAACAGGTGACGGCTGCTGTGACAAGCTCCCACAACGATTGTAATACCCTCGATGGTAACACCCACGGCACCGGAGTCTCCGCCGGTGCGACCTTTCCCGAACACTATCAGGCGCTGCTGGACAAAAAAGCGCATCAGCTCCAGCAGCTTTTGGCAGAGTATTTGACCGAGTTTCCAGACACTCTGGAAGTTTTCGCTTCTGCTCCCGAACATTTCCGTATGCGCGCCGAATTCCGGGTCTGGCATGAGGATGACGGCAGTCACTACATCATGTTTGATCAAGCGACTCGCGCACGAATTGCCATGACCCGGTTTCCGGTCGGCTCCCAGCGAATCAACGAACTGATGCAGCCGCTGATGGAGGCCATCTGTCAGCACGATATTCTCCGGCGCAAACTGTTCCAGATAGAGTTCCTGACCACCCAGAGCGGTGAAGCACTGGTCTCCCTGCTCTACCACAAGCAGCTGGATGAGACGTGGGTGGCGGCGGTTCGTCCGCTGCGGGAACAGTTCGGCATTGATATTATCGGTCGGGCCCGCAAGCAGAAACGGCTGCTGGACAAAGACTGGGTCACCGAAGAGCTGACCATTGATGGTCGTGTATGGCGTTATAACCAGGTCGAAAACAGCTTCACTCAGCCCAATGCCGGCATTAACGAGAAGATGCTGGGTTGGGCCAAAGATGTCACCACCCGCACCGGCAATAACGGCAAACCAGGCGATCTGGTTGAACTGTACTGCGGCAACGGTAACTTCACCTGCGTTCTGGCCGGTAATTTTGACCGGGTGCTGGCAACGGAGATCGCCAAATCCTCAGTGCACTCCGCCCAGATCAACTTCGAAATGAACGGGGTGGAGAATGTCACCATCGCCCGGATGTCCAGCGAAGAGTTCACCCAGGCTCTGAATCGGGAGCGCGATTTCCGCCGACTCAGCCATGTTGATCTGGACAGTTACAATTTCAGCACTATCCTCGTTGATCCACCCCGTGCCGGTCTTGATCCCGCCACTGAGGCGCTGGTGCAGCGGTTTGACCGGATTGTCTATGTCTCCTGCAATCCGCTGACCCTGAAAGAGAACCTGAAAACCCTGACCCAGACTCACAAAATCGAGCGTCTGGCACTGTTTGATCAGTTTCCCTACACCGATCATATGGAGACAGGTGTTTTGCTGATTCGACGTTAACCTGAACTAAACTGGAGCCCGACGCTCCAAGTAGGAATGTCCATGCTTCAGTTGGTTTTACAGATTATGTCCCGATTACTTAAATACCCATTGCTTAAATACCTATTGATAGTACCGAAGATCATAGGGAAGAGAGGGCGGAAAGGTGTCACCGGCAGCTTTCACGCCCACGCCGACCGAAAATTTCGGTCGGTCTTTCGCTTGATAGTGCTGTTTACGCTGTTTTGTGTGGCTGGCTGCAGCCAGTTTCCCCAAGAGCAATCCACTCTGCCGGAGAGCGCGACAGCCATTCCCAAAGTCAAGACACCGGATGTCCTGTTTATTGCCTACGACAATGGTGATGGCAGAGCCTTTCGTGAGGTTCTTCCGGAGCTTGATGCCAGAGGTATCAGCTGGCATGTGATCGCCTTTGGCCCGGCCGCCCGTCTCTTTTCGGAAACGGATAAGATCACCATCCTCAACCGTAAACTCCCTCAGGGTTTGCGTGAAGAGTTGTTCAAAAACCGCTACTCCGAGCTTCCGGTTGAGGTACGAACCCCCCTTGTCGGACAGCTTCAACCCAAAGTTGTCGTGACCGGAATGGCGCACCAGGCTCAGGCACAGCTCACCGGGGACTTCTGGAATCAGGGGGTGTGGACGATGGCCTTCTACGACAATTTCGAGCCGCCTCAGGGTCAAGCCTGGATACAACCCTGGCTTGATCTGATTCAACCCGGCAGTGAAGAGATACTGGTCACATCGACCCAGCTGCTGAACACCCTCCCGAAGGATCTGACCTACAAACGCTCCATCATTCCGGTTAAACATCCGGTGCTGAAAGAGTGGCAGGAGGAGTTCGACCGGGCAGATACTTACGCATTAAAACAGCAACTGGAACTGGATCACCGCCCGGTTATTCTGGTCGTTGGCGGCTATGGTGATGATTTTCAGCGTAGCTTTCAGATTATGAAAGAGGCTGCAGCTATCAGAACCGATCTGCAATGGCTGATGACACCCCACCCCCGCCTCAAGACCCCGCTTGCCGACCGTGACCAATCATCCTCTCCGGTTATTCGCACGATCACGGATATTCCAACCGTTCATCTCGCTACGAGTGCGGACGTTGTTATCAGCTACCGTTCCACGGTCGGCTGGTTGGCGGCACAAATGGGTCTTCCTGCGCTCTTTGTGCGACCGGAAGAGAGAGCCGAAAAACGGCCAGAAGGCAATGTACAGACGGTGAATGATCTCTCATCGCTGCTGAATGCCCTCAACAGACAGCTGGATAATCCTTATCTTGATCCGCCACCGCCCAGCACACCAGAAGCCAGCATGGCTGATATTATCGAAGAGAGATTAAAGGTTAAGGAACCAAAGCCCCTCAAAATAGAAATAATCATTGATTCTCTACTAGCCGATGATTCTTTACAGGCTGATGGTTCTTTACAGGCTGATGGCTCTTTACAGGCTGATGGCTCTTTACAGGCTGATGGCT
>CAMRBW010000135.1 GCA_947040555.1 uncultured Oceanospirillales bacterium
CGGATTTATCCTTTCGTCGTCGTGAATAGGCATCATGTAATCTGATGGGGGCATGCATTCAGTAGGTCTTGTCATCCTTTCGTCGTCGTGAATAAGCATCATGTAATCTGATGGGGGCATGTATTCAGTAGGTCTTGTCATCCTTTCGTCGTCGTGAATAGGCATCATGTAATCTGATGGGGGCATGTATTCAGCAGGTCTTATGATATTTGTGAAATCTATTTCAGAAGCACGACTTATCTGTGCCAGACAGAGGGCGAACATGGTAACAATAGAGTATAAAAAAAAGGAATGATGATGCGAAAGTTTCATAAGTAAACTCCAATATCAGACAAAAAGTCACTATGGATTCGTGACCATGAAACCCTAATGGCATTCACTGCAACAAGGGCGATTTAATACAGAGAAACAGGATGCAACTAACTATAATGTTTTAGATATGTAGCAGATGCCTCGTTAACACATTGTCGTTTAAAATGCGGAGATATAAAAACATACATAGGCTGCACATAGGGCACTGGGCTTTACACTATTCGCTCAGCGAAATAAAGCGTAAGGAACCCTTGCCATATCACGACAGTCACTGTTCAAAACAGTGTGGACAAATTTTAAAGATGATTGGCTACAGGCCAGTAATATCAAGAGGATCATATGAAAAACGATTAATTTTTCCTATAAGTTTTGAGGAGTTACTCATGACAGTCCTGTGCTGGTTTTGGCTCTATTTTAGTCGGTCAAATGGTGGGAGCCCAGTACCCACATAGACGATGTCTGGTAAAACCAGAGCAGAATTTTACGGAGACAAGTGTAGTTTACATTTGCTGAATAGTTTATATCGATAATAATTAAGTTTAGTTCTGAATATAACTTTTGATATGCCTTCCTTCCCTGTGGCTCAAGTGAGCCGTTGTTATGCAGCCTGTTTAACGGGCTGCATAACATCAACGGACGTTACGACATCTTACGGATACTGCGTCCGTGCCAAAGGTAATAAATAGCCGGCACCAGCACCAGTGTCACGATGAGAGAACTCGTGATCCCTCCCACCATCGGGCCGGCAATCCGCTGCATCACCTCTGCCCCGGCCCCCTCATTGAGCATCACCGGCACCAAACCAAACAGAATGGTAGTGACGGTCATCATAATGGGACGCAGTCGCAAAACGGCACCGTCCGTCACCGCTTTCCGCACATCAGACAGATCCATGGCACGATGCTGCTGTTCGACCAGCAGACGATGTTCGGCTAACGATTGATTGAGATAGACCAGCATCATAATGGCATTGCCGACAGTAACCCCGGCCAAAGCGATAAAGCCAACGGCTACTGCCACCGAGAGGTTGTAACCCTGAATATAGAGCTGCCAGATACCGCCAATCATGGCAAACGGCAGAGTACCAAGAATGGTCAGCACCTCGAACAGACGACGGAAGGTCAGGAATAGCACCACGATAATAAAGAACAGGGTGACCGGAATGATGAGGGAGAGTCGTTCATTGGCGCGCTCCATAGACTCATACTGGCCAGTCCATGCCAGCGCATAACCAGCGGGAAGAACCAGGTTATCCCGGACCACGGTTTTGGCATCACGGACATAGGAGCCCAGATCACGGCCTTCGATATCCACGAGAACCCGACCTGCTGGTCGTGTGTTCTCCGAACGGATAGCGCCGGGACCCTCTTCAATAACGATATTGGCCACATCCCCCAGGGCGACAGTTTGACCGGCAGGCGTCACCAGCGGCAGCAATACCAGTTGTTCAGGGGAGTCCCGATAGCTCTGGGGATAACGCAGATTGACCGGATAACGCTCCAGCCCCTCAACAGTACTGGTGACGTTCATGCCACCGATAGCGGACGAGGCCATCTTCTGAATATCACTGATATTCAAGCCGAAGCGGGCTGCTCGTACACGGTCGATATCCACTTTGATGTAACGTCCCCCTGCCACCCTCTCGGCATAGACCGAGAGGGTTCCCGGTACCGGTTGAAGAATCTGCTCAAGCTGTCGTCCAATACCTTCGATCACTTTCAGGTTTGGCCCGGTAACCTGAATCCCCACAGGGGTTTTAATGCCGGTGGAGAGCATATCGATGCGGGTACGGATCGGCATCACCCAGGCATTGCTGACACCGGGCAGTTGCACCCGCTGTTCCAGTTCTGCCCGTAGTGTTTCAGGCGTCGTCTCTGGTCGCCACTGTGCACGGGGCTTAAGTTGTACCACTGTTTCGATCATGGTTAGCGGGGAAGGATCGGTGGCCGTATCTGCCCGTCCCACTTTACCGAACACGGTATTCACTTCAGGCACAGTTTTAATCAATCGATCGGTCTGTTGCAGCAGCTCCCGCGCCTTGCCGACAGAGAGCGCGGCATAGGTGGTTGGCATATACATCAGATCGCCTTCATCCAGTGGCGGCATAAACTCACTGCCCAGTTTTGAGGCGGGCCAGAAACCAATCATCATCAGCAATAATGCTCCGCCGATCACGGTCTTTGGCCAGTTAAGCACCTGTTTTACCAAGGGACGATAGGCGGCCATTATCGTCCGGTTAATCGGGTTGCGCTGTTCCGGCATCACTTTGCCCCGTACCAGATAACCGATCAGCACCGGCACCAGGGTAATGGTCAGACCGGCAGCGACGACCATGCCGTAGGATTTGGTAAACGCCAGCGGCGAAAACATGCGTCCTTCCTGAGCCTGCAGACTGAACACCGGCATAAAGCTGATCGCTTCGATCAGCAGGGAGAAGAACAGGGGCGGCCCCACTTCCAACGACGACTGTTGTACGACTTGCCAACGATTAGCGGCGGTGATCGTTACCCGCTGCATATGCTTGTGGAAGTTCTCAACCATCACAATGGAACCGTCCACCATGGAGCCTATGGCGACAGCAATACCACCCAGAGACATGATATTGGCGTTCAGTCCTTGAAGGTACATGATGACAAAAGCCCCCAGAATACCCAGTGGCAGACTGATCACAATTACCAGCGATGAGCGGAAGTGCAGTAGAAACAACGCACAGATCGCCACCACAATCCCCAACTGAATCATCAGAGTACTGGTCAGGGTATTGATCGAGTGGCTCACCAGGTGGGAGCGATCATAGGTAGTGACGATCTCTACCCCTTCAGGAAGCCCCTGTTTTAGTTCATTAAGTCTGATCTTGACCCCGTCAATAACCTTCTGGGCGTTTTCACCAAAGCGCATCACAATGATACCGCCAACCACTTCGCCCTCACCATTGAGATCAGCGATCCCCCGACGCATCTGTGGGCCTTGCTGCACATCTGCGACATCACCGATAGTCAGTGGAGTACCTTCTGAAGTGACCATTAACGGCACTTGTCTGATATCGTCCATGTTTTTCAGGTAGCCGGTAATGCGCACCATATATTCCGCTTCGGCCATCTCAATGGCTGAAGCACCGGCTTCCTGGTTGCCCTGTTTCAGCGCCGTGCTGAGCTTGTGGAGGGGAATACCATAGGCGCGCAACTTGTCAGGATCGGCAATCACCTGATATTGACGAACCATGCCGCCTACCGTTGCTACTTCACTAACACCCGGTACCGATTGCAGTTGATATTTCAGATACCAGTCCTGCAGGCTGGTCAGTTGGGCCAGATCGTGCTGTCCGGTGCGATCAACCAGCGCATAGTTAAACACCCAGCCGACACCGGTAGCATCAGGTCCCAAAGCAGTGGTCGCTGCCGCTGGCAAACTGGACTGCACCTGATTCAGGTATTCCAGCACCCGTGACCGTGCCCAGTACATATCGGTCCCGTCTTTAAACAGGATGTAGACGTAGGAGCTGCCGAACATGGAAGCTCCCCGCACATCCACAGCACCGGGTACGGCCATCATGGCGGTGGTCAGGGGATAGGTGACCTGATCCTCCACCCGTTGTGGTGCCTGACCGGGGTAGTCTGTTTTAATAATCACCTGTACGTCGGACAGATCGGGCAGCGCATCAACCGGGGTATTTTTGGTGACCCAGACCCCCGCAAACAGCAGTGCCAATGCCGCCAGCAACACCAGAAAGCGATTGCCCAGTGATCCACGAATTATCGCTTTGATCATGGCTGTGCTCCTTGGTGTCCTATTTTGCTGTGATCCTTGCTGACCGGCTCTTCAAAGCGCGCCAGGCCGGCAGTTATGCTGGACTCGGAATCCAGCAAAAACTGGGCAGAAGTCACCACTTTATCGTGCTCGGACAGGCCTTTCAGTACTTCAACCCGGTTACCGACATGACGGCCGGTCTGCACCCGCACGGAACGGAACCTGCCGTCACCAAGGTCTTTTACTACCCGCTCCTGCTCGCCGGTACGGATCAGCGCCTCCCGGGGAATGCTGAGTGCTGTGAAAGCATCGGTAGTGATATTGATTTGGGAATACATATTTGGCTTCAGCCGTGTATTCGAATTATCGAATTTCAGGCGCACTTTCAGACTGCGGGTTTTAGGGTCCAGTTCCGGGTAGACATAGTCGACACGGCCCCGCCACTCTATTCCAGGCAGGTAATCCATGGTCATGGTCGCTTGCTGTCCTTCTTTTACTAGCTGTGATTGGCGTTCAAAGACATTCGCCACCACCCAGACGCTGTCCAGACTGGCCAGTTCGATAATGGTTTTGGCTGGGTTGATATAGCCTCCATCCCTGATATTAAGCTGGGAAACATAGCCGTCACGGGGGGCATAAAAAGAGAGTGTTCGGTTAGTTTTTTGCTGTTTGCTGATTTGCTGTCTGCTGATGTCGGCAATCGTTTTTGCCGACACATCCAGCGCGGCCAGTCGCTCTTTCGAAGCCTGAATTAGGGGCTGATTGCCAGAACGCAGAGCCGACAGTAGCTCGTCCCGGGCATTGACCAGCGCAGGAGAGTAAAGATCAAATAGTTTATCGCCTTTGCGGACAAACTCACCAACAGCTGAGACTTGCAAGTTCTCCAGCCAGCCTTCTACACGACTATTGACTTGCAATAGACTGTTTTCGTTATAGCCTATCAAGCCAACGGTACTGATCTGAGGTTCAAGAGTTTGTGTTGTGACCGTTTCCGAACGCACTCCCAGATTATTTTTAATGGCAGGAGAGATGACGACAGTTCCCGGGATATCATCGACCTTGGCAGGCTGGTCGTAGACGGGCACCAGATCCATACCCATCGGAGATTTGCCCGGCTTATCCCTGCGATAGTTTGGATCCATCGGTGCGACCCAATAGAGTGGCTTCTTGTTATTTTGAATGGTAGTCACCGTATCCATGCCGCTGTGATTCATCATGTGTGAACTGTGAGCGGCGAGAAAGCGTTGAAAAACCACACCCGCAGACATACCCGCAGAGAAGGCGACGGCAGAGGCCAACAGGGTCAGAGTTAGTTTTTTCATTATTTGGTCTTTCCCTGGATGGGCTGCTGGGCAATCATCTGCAAGTCTTGGCGGCTTGGCAGTAAATAGAGTAACTTGGTCTTGCTTTGCAGGGTGTCTGCCTGAAGCCGTGTATCTTCAAGGGTGATGTCCAGCCGGGTTTTATAGGCCTGAATGACATCGACAAAATTGCCGGCATCGACCTGATACGCTGTCAGCGCGGCTTCTGACTGGCTAACCACCTGAGGCATCAGCTGAGTACGAAATAGACTGCTGCGGAGTTGTAATCCCTCATAACGTGCGGACTCTGTCTGCAACTGTCCCTGGAGTTGGCGAAGGATATCCAGCCTCTGGGCGTTACTGGCTTGATGACGGTAGTGGCTGGCGGAGAGCTGGCGATCCTGGCGGTTTGTGGTGAACAGGGGAATATCCATCATCACCATGGCGGAGAGTTTGTTGCGACTGTCCGGGGCCGACATGGTACTCATCTCACCCTGCTCGCGGCCGTACCTGAACGCGATGCCCCACTGGGGTTTATAACCCTCTTTAGCCAGAGCCACATCCTGCTCCGACTGCCGAATTATCAGATCAGCGGCCTGTATCCGAGGGTGTTGTAGCAGTTTCTGGTTATCGATACGGGGTTGGGGATCATTGATAACCGGTTGGCTGCTGGTGGCACCACTAGTATTGGCATGGGTGTCAGACTGCCCCAGCCAACGAGCCAGCTGAGCCTGACTTTGGGATAATCCTGCCTGAAAGGAGATTATACGAGCCTCCAGCCGGGACAGTTCCACTTCAGAACGGAGCAGGTCCTGCTGACTTTTTCGCCCCTGGCGGTACATGGATTCAATCACCGAGACCAGACTTTCAAACAGAGAACGGTCATCTTTCAGCCGCTGCAGAGACTGTTGCCAGTACCAGCGCTCAATCCATGCCAGACGAACATCTCGCAAAACGGAGAGCTGTCTGTTAGCGGCGGCGGCCCCGGAGGCTTCACCCTGTAGCCCGGTTTTACGACGCTGGATGTTTGAACTTTCCCCTCTGGGCAGCATCTGTTCCAGCGTTAGCTCAAACATCCCCTGATTGAAAGGATCAATATCACTGCCGGGCAGGTTCATAGTGCCGATGGCGAGTGTTGGATCCATCCAGCTATCTGCGGCCACCGCCTGTTCCGCAAAGGCTCGACTTTGAGCCTGCAGTACCTGCACACCGGCGTCTGTGCTCAGTGCCCGCTGTTCCGCTTCTGGCAGAGTCAGTGCGCTCACCGGTGCTGTAGTGATAGATGTTGCCAGCAATAACGCATACAGGCGGCCCCTGTGCATCACATCGCTGTGACTCTCATGGCTGTAACTATGGGAAAACATATTCTGTCTCCGTGGGAGAACTGCGCGTAGCAACGTACGACAGCTCAAATGCAATAACGGTTGGAAAAACTGTGGAAAATGAGTTATTGCGCCAACGGGCTATTCGAGGAAGGAGACGTTTGCCAGATAGATTTTGGGCTGAGCAGAGAGAATGTCGGATTCTATAAACACCTGCCAGATGCGGGTTTGCAGAGGCGCGTCCAACAGGTGTTGTACAATGAGGTACAGCAGGGAAAACAGAGGTTTTATATCGGATGCTGAACTGAACGGGAGGGCGGAATCGCTCTTTTCACAGTCAGGGCAGACGACTTCCGGAGTCTCCGCATCATGGGCGGAGGCGCTGCAGCAACCGTGTTCTGCCAGTGCTGCGACTTCAGCCATCATTTCGTGATGACTGACAGCCTGTACCTGAGCTTCCGCCATAGACATCATGCAAAACTGCAACACGGACAGAATCATGACCGCCAATAGGGCCGTACTGATTGAACGATTGTATTGACGGAAAAGTTTTGCAGGCATGCTTATGCTGGATAATGGCATCGATATTCTGATTATTCTATGTGTTTAGGAGCGGGAGTATCAACAGGTTTCTCTGCCATGACATCATCTATGACCCCCATCCACTACACCCATAACTCTATTCAGTACAATTTACAGATCTCCTTGTTAGAGAACCGGAGTGCAGAAATTACTGGTTTTTCGACATATATCCGGTGTCAGAATATGCTCTTCTGCGCTCTGGGGAGATCCAGTATGAAGTTTTGCCTGCACCAACCCACCCGGTTTAACTCCTCGGAATAATAAGCCATACAACCTCTCTTATGGATTCCCGGTAATGGGAATCATTGATCAAGAGAGGCGACATCTATACTGACACAGAGGGCGAGAAACCTTGTCCTTAGAGTATTTGCTTATTCCGAATCCGGTATTTTTCCGTTAGCTTGTAATAAATAGAAATAAAAAATTCACAACTAACGCAATTTTTCAGAGGTGGAGACCATGGGATTAAGGGCACGAGTTGCGACTTCATACCTCGTGTATGAAGGCGTCAGAAAGGGTGGAGGGAGTAAAAAAAAGGCCTGGAAAGAAGCCTTTGGGATCTTTGTGGGGTACAGCGTCAAGACCGCTAAAGTGAAACCACAGGAATATCCGGTAAATAATACGGATCAACAACCATTGGGAAAAAGGGCGGTGGTCAGTATCAATGGCGATGGCAGCGCCACTTTAGGAGCGGAACCTGAGGTTAAAAAAACCTCGGAAC
>CAMRBW010000136.1 GCA_947040555.1 uncultured Oceanospirillales bacterium
GTAATCAGGGATGATAATTAAGGACATCCATATATTTTTTACGAAACAGAAAAAACTGTGGATATCCTCAACCAGATTCGTCGATGTCCTCAACCAGATTCGTGGATGTCCTCAACCAGATTCGTGGATGTCCTCAACCAGATTCGGCCATGAGCATGATTCACCGCCCGCACGACGGAAGATTTGGGTACAGCATGATGGTTTTGAACTTTTCTATCTGCGGGATGCTTTACTTACCAAGGGATGTAGAGCATTTCTGACTGGTGCGTAAGCCCTGGGCTCCATCACAATGAACTTTTTGTGCTTTTTTCTGTCCTTTAGATAGGGCAGCAATATAAACAAACGTAACTGAAGGGGAGAACCATGAATTCCACTCACTCCATATCATACAAGGCAGTGCAACAGAACTTATTCGGCAATGATCCCATTGATCCCTGTAAGTACTCAAGAATCATCAAAAAAATGATAATATAAGGAAATATATTCTTGAAGGAGCCGGTATGACAAAGGACTCGTGGTTAACTCGTGTAACCACTACCAAATATGTCGATTTAGCAAATTCGATAGCGTCGGCAAATCCGGACAGCATAGCTACAGTGGCAGATTTTTATTCGGGGGGGAGCATGATATTTGAGCCTTTCTATGCGAGTTGGACCAATGATACATCTCTGTCTAATTGCCCCTTTAAATGTAGCCATATACCTGCCTATAAGTTAGGCCCGTCATTAAATGTTATGTATTGTTCAAAAGGCCTACTAAACACTTACACTCCTCCGAGGAAAAAAGAGGGAGAGACCACTACTGCCATCAAAATTGCCATCAAAGTATCCGATATTTTTAAACAGTCAGGAGAGTTGTATCCTGACGAAAGTTCTTTAAATGGGCAGCCTTGTTTCATAGCAACCGTACCAGAGGGACAAATAGCCTGTAAGATTCTTTCTGATGAATCAGAAGAGAAACAGCTCTGTCAACCACACTCCAGTTAGTCCTTTCCAGTCACCATAAGCTCATCGGAACGCGATGAAAAACAGAGCAATAAAACGACCAAACCCCGGCTTCTGCAAGGGCATGGTCGTTTATTTTTCCTATTGCTCGCTTCAGGCAGCCTGAGTCTCCACCGGCACATCGGTGCGGATCAGGTAATCAAAAGCACCCAGGGAAGCATTGGCGCCACTGCCCATGGCGATAATGATCTGTTTGTACGGGGCGGTGGTGGCATCTCCGGCTGCGAATACGCCGATCTGAGAGGTCTGCCCCTGTTCATCGACCAGAATTTCGCCCCGTGGGGCCATATCCAGAGTGCCTTTCAGCCATTCGGTGTTGGGCACCAGGCCGATCTGCACAAAGATACCTTCCAGTTCAATAGTGTGCAGCTCTTCAGTCGCACGGTCTTTGTAGATCAGTCCGTTCACCTTCTCGCCGTTGCCTGTGACCTCTGTGGTCATAGCGTTGGTGATAATCTCTACATTGGGCATGGAACCCAGCTTGCGCTGGAGTACAGCGTCGGCACGAAGTTTGGTGTCAAACTCAATCAGCGTCACTTTGCCAACAATACCCGCCAGGTCGATGGCCGCTTCTACACCAGAGTTACCACCTCCGATAACGGCTACGCGCTTGCCTTTAAACAGCGGACCATCACAGTGTGGGCAGTAGGCAACGCCGCGACCACGGTACGTCTGCTCACCCGGTACGTTCATTTCCCGCCAGCGGGCACCGGTGGAGATAATGACAGTACGGCTGGTCAGTTTGGCACCGCTTTCCAGCTCCACTTCCACCAGACCACCAGGTTGCGTAGCCGGAATCAGCGCCTTGGCACGCTGGCCGGTCATCAGGTCCACATCGTATTCCAGAACGTGCTGTTCAAGGTTGGCAACGAGTTGGGGACCTTCGGTGGCTTTCACAGAGATAAAGTTCTCAATGGCCATGGTATCCATAATCTGGCCACCGAAACGTTCGGTAACAATACCGGTTCGGATGCCTTTACGGGCGGCATAGATGGCCGCTGCCGCACCGGATGGACCACCACCGATCACCAGCGTATCGAACGGCTCCTTCCTGGCGATCGCTTCGGCTTCCCGCTTGGCCGCGCTGGTATCGATCTTCTTGATAATCTCTTTCAGGCTGATGCGGCCCTGGGCAAAGCTGGCACCATTAAGGAAGACGGAAGGCACAGCCATAACCTTGCGCTCATCCACTTCGTTCTGGAACAGCGCACCATCGATCATGGTGTGGGAGATGCGTGGGTTGAGCACCGACAGCAGGTTCAGCGCCTGCACCACCTCTGGGCAGTTCTGGCAGGAAAGGGAAATAAAGGTTTCGAAATTGAGATCAGCGTCCAGACCTTTGATCTGCTCAATCAGCTCTTGCTCGATTTTCGGATCGTGACCACCCGCTTGCAGAACCGCCAGAATCAGGGAGGTGAACTCATGCCCCATGGGAATACCGGCAAAACGGACTCTGGACTCTGTGCCCATCGCACGAATGACCATAGAGGGTACACGCTCGCTGGTGCTCTCTTCTGAACCGTTAATGACGGTGATCTTATCGTTCAGTTCACCCAGTTCACTGGCGAGAGTACCCAGCTCCTTGCCTTTGGCGGAGCCATCAAAAAACGCAACAATCTCAACTGCGTTTTTGATGTTCTGAAAGTGGGCTGACAGTTGTTGTTTCAGATTGGCGTCTAACATGTGCTGCTCCAGATTCGTGTAAAACGATCTCTACAAAACGGTGAACTGCCCTTACATATGCATCTGCATCTGCAGCTGAATTAGTACCATAAGGTCAGCAGGCTCAGTTATAAAAGCTCTTTATAAAACGCGTTGTTTGTGAAACCCGTTCTTTATAAAGAACTTTTTAAGAGACAAAAGCGAGATCTATTGGAAAAGCTGAGCCATAAGTACAGGTTGGGCGTACCTATGGCTCAAGGGGTCAGGCGATGATTAGATCTTGCCGACCAGGTCCAGAGAAGGAGCCAGAGTCTCTTCACCTGGCTGCCAGGCTGCCGGGCAGACTTCACCGTCGTGGGAAGCAACATACTGGGCAGCCTGCACCTTGCGGAGCATGTCCTTGGCATTACGGCCAATACCCAGATCGTTGACCTCCATAGACTTGATGACACCTTCAGGGTTGATCAGGAAGGAGCCGCGCAGAGCCAGACCGTCTTCTTCGATCATTACGTCAAAGTTACGGGATATCTGGCCGGTTGGATCGCCGATCATCGGGAACTTGATCTTGCTGATGGTCTCGGAAGTGTCGTGCCACGCCTTGTGGGTGAAGTGGGTGTCAGTGGACACGGAGAAGATCTCAACACCCAGAGTTTTGAACTGCTCGTAGTGATCTGCCATATCACCCAGTTCGGTGGGGCAGACGAAGGTGAAGTCGGCTGGGTAGAAGAACACGATGGACCACTTACCCTTCAGATCCTGTTCAGTCACAGGCACGAAGTCGCCGTTATGGAAGGCGGTGGCGCTGAAAGGCTTGATTTCCTGATTTACCAAGGACATTGTTTTTTTCCTCTAAGTCATTAGGGTTTTCGTCAATCGCAGACACATAGTACGCCCGATTTTTCAAAGCAAGAAATAAATTGAAATTATCTATCTGATAGATTTGATCAATAAGTGCTATGACAGGCAGAAGCTATTTGGAAGTGCACGGCAAAAGGAGCGGTATATCCTGATGTTGCGTGCCTGTAACTATTCCGTTCACTTCCTTAAAATTACGCCTGAGGAAGAAAGCCATGAAGCGATCAACGGGCGTAATATGATTAGGCTTTCCTTTTGCATTAATCAGTAATTCTATTATTGCATCATAGGCTTGCCGTTTCTTCTCAACCTTACACTCGGCTTTTGTATCCAGTGCGATGTTCAGTGGATCTTTTTTTATGGGAGGGACAAGGAATTCTTCATACATCCTTACCCATGGTCGTGTCCATATACATACCGGTGTTGATGGCACATGGGCACCCCCTGAAAGAAGAGATCTAACCACCTCAACATGGGCATTTTTTATGGCTATATAAAGCGGTGGCCACCCGCACCCATCGACTTTATTAGGATCCACCCCGGCACCTAACAGCATATCCACAATCTCACTATGGCCTCCCATGGCTGCCAGATACAGGGGGGATTGTTCTTGCTGTTGCCGTTCAGCAGGCTTGGCTGTGCCCCTATCTAACAAGCTTTTCACCACACCCTTGAGCCCTTTCTCGGCCGCGACTTTAAGGAGAAATTCGTGATTCAGTGAGTCGTCCTCCAGTGCTTGTTCCTCTATCAGAACCATCGCCACATCGCCATGACCGTAGATGATGGCAACCTCCAGTCCTGAAAGACCCCAATATCTATCGAGAGGGTCAATCCCCTGCCCAATCAGATTTTTGACGTTTGCCACATTCCCCGTTTCACAGGCAGCCAGAAACAAACCTTTTTTCTCTTCTTTCTCGGCATGGCTCTCATCAGGGATGGCTTTCGGAGATTTATCCCAATATTCAGTCTGTAAATCTTGCCCACTTAAAGAGGAAAGACCTACAGCCAGTAGTCCTGAGCTCAATACACTCAACCACAGAAAAAGCAACGCACAACAGCATGACGCCAGAGAATGCAGCTTTACCACAAAGCACCTCCTACGCGAGGAAACAGCGGATAGCAGGTATGGCAGTGAATAAGAAAAACTTCAACGTTTTCGCCAGCGCTCTTTCAAAAAGCGCAAACAAGAATCCCCATGCCTG
Organism: uncultured Oceanospirillales bacterium; assembly: GCA_947040555.1. GTDB lineage: Bacteria > Pseudomonadota > Gammaproteobacteria > Pseudomonadales > Endozoicomonadaceae > Sansalvadorimonas. The sequence continues at coordinate 4,724 of CAMRBW010000136.1, forward strand.
ATGATAAGATACAGACTCAGGGTAAACAGAAGATAAACGAGAATGGTCAGCCAGCTATTCATAATTTTTTATTCTTGTTATTGCGGCCTTTATTCGTTCAGATAGTCACGGATTTTGCCACAAAAAACAATCCTCTCAATCTGAGTGCCACTTGCACCAAGGTCTGGTAGCCTGAGACGGCGATACAGTAAAAATCTCCTCGATGATCCGCATAAATAAAAATAATAAGTTCAGGAGTGTCTATGATTGCTACGGATTTGAACACCGAAAAAAACAGTGAGCAGGCTCCCTCTATGTTATTTCCCGTTAGTCCCAAGCTAGCCGCCGAAGCTCTGGTTAATGATGAGCAGTACCGGACGATGTACCAGCAATCTGTCGTTAATCCACAAGGGTTCTGGCGCGAGCATAGCCAGCGCATCGACTGGTTTACGCCCTTTACCAAGGTGAAAAATGTCTCCTTCGATGATCACCGTGTCGAGATTAAATGGTTTGAGGATGGCACCACCAATGTTTCCCATAACTGTCTTGATCGCCACCTGGAGAGCCGTGGCGATCAGGTCGCGATTTACTGGGAAGGCGATGAGCCCGGCGAACAGCGACAGGTCACCTACCGTGAACTGCACGAGGATGTGTGCCGTTTCGCCAATGCCCTGAAATCCCAGGGCGTACGTCAGGGCGATGTGGTGGTGATCTATATGCCGATGGTGATTGAAGCAGCGGTTGCCATGCTCGCCTGTACCCGCATCGGTGCCATCCACTCGGTGGTGTTTGGCGGCTTCTCTCCGGAAGCGTTAGCTGGTCGTATAATAGATAGCAGTGCCAAGGTGGTGATAACGGCTGATGAAGGGGTTCGGGCCGGGAAGATCACCCCCCTGAAAGCCAATGTCGATGAAGCCCTCACCCATCCCGGCATTCGCAGTGTCGAGAAGGTGATTGTCTATCGCCGTACTGGCACCACCATTGCCTGGCACGCCCGCCGGGATGTCTGGTGGCATGATCTGCAGAAAATTGCTTCACCCCACTGCCAACCACGGGAGATGGGCGCGGAAGACCCGCTGTTTGTTCTGTATACCTCCGGCTCGACCGGTAAACCAAAGGGCATTTTACATACGACAGGGGGTTATCTGGTCTACGCCTCCATGACCCACCAGTATCTGTTTGATTATCGTGAAGGTGAAGTGTTCTGGTGTAATGCCGATGTGGGTTGGATTACCGGGCACACCTATGTCGTTTATGGTCCACTCTGCAATGGTGCCACCATTGTTATGCATGAAGGTGTGCCCAACTACCCGCAGATCAACCGCCTCTCTCAGATCGTCGACAAGTACAAGGTCAATATTCTCTATACGGCCCCCACCGCTATTCGGGCCCTGATGGCCTACGGCACTCAGGCAGTAGAAGGCACTAGTCGTGAAAGCCTGCGGCTGCTGGGCACCGTGGGTGAACCGATCAACCCCGGAGCCTGGTTCTGGTATCACCAGACTGTTGGTGAAGGGCGCTGTCCGGTTATTGATACCTGGTGGCAGACCGAAACCGGCGCAGCCATGATCGCGCCTCTGCCCGGTGCCACCGCCCTGAAGCCCGGTTCAGCGACACGACCCTTCTTTGGCATACTGCCGGCACTGGTCGACAATATGGGCAATATTCTGGAAGGAGAGGCCGAAGGCAATCTGGTGATTCTCGACAGCTGGCCTGGTCAGGCTCGAACAGTCTATGGCGACCATGAGCGCTTCGTTCAGACCTACTTCACCGCTTTCGAGGGCATGTACACCACCGGCGATGGTGCCCGCCGTGATGAAGATGGTTACTACTGGATCACCGGCCGTGTTGACGACGTTATCATCGTTTCCGGTCACCGCATGGGAACGGCAGAGATCGAGAGCGCCATGGTCGCGCACCCTCTGGTGGCGGAGGCAGCGGTGGTCGGTTATCCCCACGATATCAAGGGGCAGGGTATCTATATTTACGTCACCTTGAATGAGGGGATCGCGTACTCTTACCCGCTGGCCGCAGAGTTAACCGCATGGGTACGTCAGGAGATTGGCCCCATCGCAACACCCGATATTATCCAGCATGCGCCGGGTCTGCCCAAGACCCGCTCCGGCAAAATCATGCGTCGCATACTGCGCAAGATTGCTGCCGGTGAGTGTGACAATCTGGGAGATATCTCAACGCTGGCCGACCCTGATGTGGTTGAGCGGCTGATTGCGGATCGCGTGGAGATCGGTGCGGTCAATAGTTAGTGATTTACCCCGGAGCTGTAAGAGCCGGCGACATCTACGCCGTGCAGAACAGCTCCGGGTTCCCTTTTCCTTCGCGCAATACTTCCGGAACATCATCCATCAGACTAACAACAGTCGTCGGCTCCAGACCGCAAAAACCACCATCAATGATCAGATCAACGCTGCTCTCCAGCGCTTCGCGGATATCGTAAGGGTCAATCATCGGGAATTCATCACCCGGCAGCTGCAAGGTTGTGCTTAACAGCGGCTCACCCAGCTCTGCCAGCAGGGCGCTGACGATGGGGTGTTCCGGCACTCGGATACCAATGGTACGGCGTTTCGGATGCATTAATAACCGGGGCACCAAGGAGGTTGCCGGCAGGATAAAGGTGTAGGAGCCCGGCGTAGCAACTTTGAGCAGCCGATAGCTGGTGTTATCCACTTTCGCATAAATGGCCAGTTCGGAGAGATCCCGGCAAACCAGGGTCAGGTTATGGCTCTCATCCAATCGTCGAATCCGTCGCATTCGCTCTACCGCTTTTTTATCCCCAATGCGACAACCCAGCGCATAGGCGGAGTCTGTGGGATAGGCAATCACACCGCCTTTCTCCAGAATGGCAACCGCCTGACGAATCAATCGCGGCTGCGGATTATCCGGGTGAATCTGAAAAAACTGGCTCACGGCTCAATCCTGCTGATGGGATATATCTCAAGACCGGAAAGTATAAGGCAGCTTGGTGTTGTACTAAAGTCTGCGGATTAATAAAACTGACAGCGTCAGCAAAGGGTTAGAACAGATGCAATTAAAAATGTTCCACAGGCAGTGATTTTAAGGTTTTTCGAATTTTTGTACTGAGCTTTTTATGCAGGGTAAAAGCTTTGAAAATTGAAATTTCCATCTCCATGCCCGAGGTAGCGTCTTTGTAGTCGTGGGATATATTGTCCGTATCACAACAGCCACAAAATAATGGCTGTCAAACCCATGCGTAACGAAAGA
>CAMRBW010000137.1 GCA_947040555.1 uncultured Oceanospirillales bacterium
GGGTAAACTGCTCCAGTCGGTACAATGGCAGACCATCGACGTACTTACTGGTAGCAATGTAAGCGAGTAGACCGGGGGCAGCGATGCTGCCCGGTATTGGCTGCCGAGGCATGGCTGCCGTTTTAACAGCACTTTCGCAGGCGCGGCAGGCGTATTTGGGACGAACATGCTGGATGACCTGCACCTTGGCGGGAATGATATCCAGTTGTTCGCTGATTTCCTCACCCATCCGGTGCAGAGGATGATGGCAACAGGAGCAGATTTTCTCTTCGTCCGTGATATCGTGTTCTTTACGGACACGGGGCAGATCAGCCGGCAGCGGTTTGCGTCCTGCTTTTTTGCGGGTGTGCGCTGGAACGGTAATCTCGTCCTCTTCTGCACCGGTGTCGTCGATCTCTTCCGGTTGCTCCTGTTCTGCCTCGTTGAACAGGCCCACCTGATCCGGTGAATACTTCTCGCTGGAAGCCCCGAAGCGTTTATGGAGCAACTGTCTGATATGCTCTTTAAGCGTGGAGACTTCCTCGCGAAGGGCGAGTAATACGTCATATGACGTATTGTATAGGAGTTGCAGGTTTGACCCACTACCCGGGCGATCTGCACTTGGTTTGACTGCTGTGGGGTGTGCTTAATGTTTCCCGTATGAGGGCATTGTAATAATCCATGCTGAAAATAAGCAGGGACGTCGTATAACGTTCATCCAATCCCTTGCCGTTTGGCTTTAAATTGATGATCTGATGGTTTGTCACATTCATGGGTTCGGATTCACCGAACATCACAATCGCATCTTTGCCCATACCGCAGGTATGGAGTAACCCGTCCTCCAGATAAACAACATCTGTATATCCCCAGGCTAAATCGTCATACAATGACACCTCTTTATACATGCCCTTGTAAATACCTTGTTCGCCAATAGGCTTTTTGGTGATAGCAAGACGAGGGTGATACCTGGAACCACTCCCCTGATAGGAGAAAATTAACTTGCCAGCATCACTACCCTGGGTGATTTTAGACATACCATGATGGCATCGCCGCGCCTTTAGGTTGGCCAGGCTGCAATTGTAGAGTCCGGTGAATTTAATCCCCAGGTTGCCGGATTTCATCTCTTTGGAAAAAACATACTCGCGCTTATAGCCACTGGTTGCCTGCCTTCTGAAAACCACGTAAATATCCTCGGCACTGTTGTCCAGCACCTCCCAGGACATCTCATTATTCAGGTAAATGGGCTTGCCGAGACCGTTGGTTTTGCCATTCTCATACGCGACACTGTCTGCCACTTTAATCCAGTTGATGCCACCATCCAGAGTTGCGAAAATATAGCCCCTGAAATAGGTATGCATTAAGAAGCCAAGCCCCTCAGGGGCAGTGATACCATCAACACTCAGGCCGGACACTTCGAGCATATTGGTAGTTATGGCTACACCTCTGGGGATGTTTTCAGGCGTAAATTTCAGGGCATCCGACAACTGGTTATGGCGGATTTTTTCACTCCAGGTCCTGCCATCATCCGAACTGGTGAAATAATAGATGCCACGATCCTTCAGATTATTGTGTTGATGGGATGGATGTCCGGCGGACATGTAGATATAAAGCGTTGAGCCGACCTCCATCATGCCGGTATAGCCCCAGAAATCATTACGGTCCTGAGCCAGCAGCAGTTCATGCTTCCATGAGGCGCCCTGGTCTTCACTGCGCGAAACAATAACGCCCTGCCCGACAGGGGCATCGTTGCTGCCAATTCGGCGTGCCTGGGTTGTTTGCAGCAAAGCGCCTGTAGACGTTTTAATAATGCGGGGTTCTGTTGTCTGGAAAAAGCCTTTTACTATTTGATCAGAACCGACGTCACCACGATGGATATCCTCGGGCAGGAAGGCCATACCTGGCGAAGGGTTGCGGAGATCATGAATGCCGTTCTGGTTCATTTTCGCTTTTTGTCCCGATGTTAAATCTTCAGCATTCCCCCCCACGACACGACGTGAGGCAAAATCAACACATACGGTGTCAGTGATCTCAGCCCAGGAGCCGGTTAATTGGTCAGTGGCAACTACCTTAATGATATTTTCACCAAAGTAATCGGCCTTGAAATAGTTATTATGCCTGCCGGCTTCGCCGAGGAAAGCCACATTGCCCCGCGCCTTAACAAAATAAAAGTTAAATTCTGTTGTTTCAGCATTAAGCGATGAGGAGTCCGCCAGGGAGACATCGTAATGGACGTTGAATCCCTGAATCACCATACCCTCAGGAACGGAAAAGCCCGGAAAAGAGACGATATATTCACCCTTGGGCCTTTCTATCGTTTTTTTGAGTATTAACCCATTGGCGGACTTGTTGGCAGGCAGAGACAGTGTTTTTGTCATTGCTTCCGATGATTCATTGGCATGCCCCCCTCCCGAAACCAGAAAGAGGAATAAAAAGGGAGACGCTAAAAACCTTGTTGCCTTTGTATACATTGCCATTTACTCCGGGAGTCACTCATTTTGCTGTTAACCTGAAAAAAACCGGCGATCAGAGACCCTCCCACAGTATTGTTCAATCTCTGTGGAATTGTCTGGAAAAAAAGGCGGAAAACGGTCTCATAGGGAAAACATTAAGCATTCTGTCGCCTTGATCTGACAGAAGACACCTGTACAGAGAGGGCTTGCCTGCCCGCTCTATAAGAAGGCCGGACGTATCGACCTTCCAGGCACAATGCGTCCCCGATAATGCCTAAAACTACTGCAGGAACTTTGTCTGTGGTCCAATGGGGACGGATGAAATTATGGACGATTTGATGAACGTCGAGCGTCCGCTGAAGTCCTGCTTTGCACCTGCCATAGGTGCTGGTGCGGCGCCGAAAGGCGCTGTTACGTCGGCGCAGGGCGGCGTTTTGTGCTTCGACACTTTGCTCTTCTACAGGGTTGGCGTGGATGTCGACCGAATCCAGGTTCTGCGCGGTTTGCGGATGTTCCCGATGCGGGGCTTCCTATTTGGGACGTTTTCGCCCAGGCCTGGTCTTTTGCGCCTCCTTGTTTTTCAGCCGCACTTCCATACCCTTGGGCAGCACCTGCGGCGGGCGACCGCGCTGACCTTCCCGCCAGGCCTCGGCGCACAACGCGAAGAGCATGTTGCCATAACAGCGTTCGCCGTCGGAAAGAAAACTCACATCGTCGCTTTGCTTGAGATAAGCGACCAAGGTCTTCATCACCGCCTCGAACAGTTGCGTATCTTTCGTACCACAGCGTTGTTCTATGATGAAGCGGCTAGCCCGCTCCATCACCGCGGCTGTCCAGCCCTCGGACTGGCTCGCCTCACCCCGTTCTCCAACAACCGTGTAGAGTTCGTCGCCTTCGAAGGTCAGGCTGATAAACTCATGACAAACCGCGTCAACATCAAAGGGGCTTTCTGCTCGGCAAAGCATGTTTCCCAGTCGCTGACGGTGTTCTTGCCCATGCCGAACACCCGTGCGGTAGCACGCAGACCAAGTTCCTCGCTGCGTACGCGCAGCGCATTGGCCACTTTGCTCAGCGGCGACTTGATCTGCTCCATCGGTGTGCCGTGAGTCTCGGCGAAGAGCTCCATACAAACACCTGATAACAAAACAACAGACGAACACCGCTGTGCCTCGTCTCGTAGACTCTCAACGCATAATTGTTCACTTCCTCAATGGGGACAAGTGGTGCTTTGATCCCGTTTCATACGACAGTGCGGATGCTGATTTCAGCTCTATTTTAGTCCGTCAAATGGTGAGAGCCCAGTGCCGAATTTTGCAACACAATCCTTGGGCGATGCCATGCGGTGAAAAAAGGTCCAGTTCATGGTTTGGCTTGAACTCTCATGGAAATTATTTTTCGTTATTCTAAAGCTTTACCATGACGAGTCCAGACCACAGAGTATAGGTATGTACTATTAACTTACCGACACTCACCCATAAGGACGGTGACACAGGGTTATCTTTCCCCCGTTGATGAGAGAATCCAGACAGCCATACCAGCCGTTTGCGGCAGGTTATATACTTGTTTCTATTTCTATTTCTATTTCTATTTCTACTGACTCTGCTGTCATAAGGGGTACGTGCTCGCTTGTGTTTTCCTTATCACCCTCTGTGGTATTCAGTTCTGTAGCACTTCTATCGCGGCCTTGGTTTTGTGGTAACTGCTCATAATTTGCTGTCGAATCCGTATTTTCGGAACCATAATTCTCGAGAGTACTGACATTTTCGAGGCTCATCTCCTCCTGATCTTTAGCAGTTTTGTTTTGTACATCATCAATATCATCAATATCATCAGTATTATTCTGACGGGAGATCAAGCGCTTATTATCATTACCATCCGCATTCCTGTTTTTTCTTCCTTTAAGAGAATGTCCGATGAATACGCTGCCGATAATGGCTACCACTCCAAGTACTGAACCAGAAATAGTCGCAAATTTTTTCCAATAGGATCCCGAAACCCTTGTGCTTTGTTGCTCTAACTTTAGGTCTGTAAAGCTCGTGCTCAGGGCTGCTGCAAGAGTGGGGGGCAGCGCCACATCATTCTCGGAGTGCAATCGAATTTCGTAGGCCCCTATGGTGATAATATACCTGTTTGTTTCCAATATCCGTTGTGGATCTTCGATGCCAGTACTTCCAAATTCTTCAACAATTATTTTGCCTTCATTAATGGAAAACTTTATCTTGACAATGCTTCCATCACGCCTCAAGCCTAGAACATATTCATAACCAAACGTTCCACACAAATCAACCAACGCTAACTTCACTGCCGGGATAGTTTGGGAAAAATTTTCATCCAGACCCTCTCTTCTTAACAATTCGACATAGGTACCATTAGAAACAAGTAAGCTGGTGTCATTCATCAAGTGCCAGCGATTAGTTCCAGCCTGTGGATTCAACTGCTTCTTTTTTTCTGCTTCCGGATTTGTCAAGCTTGTTAAAAAAATCTCATCATTCCAGATATCAACCAAAATAGAACTGGAACTGCTACACCCGTGAGGCACTGATTGCACCTCACATTCAATATATGTTGCTTTCGATGGAGCACAACTGACTGTATCATTAGATCTGGGGCAGTCCTTAAATGAATTCTCACCTCCGGTACATTCTACCTTTTGGCTCACAATCTGTTGACCAGATTCAAGATCTATTTTAGAACAGCCCATCACGCCACCTTCATCAATAGTCATAATATTGTTCCCCCCATTAGAGGGTACGTTTGGATATATCGTTTTGCAGATAACCTCTCCGGTTGGATAGTTCATTGCATCTTGACAAGTAAATGACTCGGATCCGTTCTTCTGCTGGACCTTTACTACGCCCCCAACAGTATTCAGATTTGAACGTACACACCCCGTGGAATCGAGTGTTACTCCCGCTTTCGTGGTATTACCAGAATCCCCTGAAATCGATTCACTAATAACCTGTCCATTCTGATTGCGCACCCTGATTTCCCCAGGATTTATCATCTCTATCATTTCAGAGTCGGACATCGGACATAGCTTCGATCCCTCATCAAGAGGCGGAGAAAGTGTGACTGTCCTTAGTGCATGTAAGTTCACTTTCCTGCTTTTATTATCGTATTTGAGCTCAAAGACCGTCGCTTTTTCAGTACCGGCTACCAACAGATTACCCTTACCGTCGACGGAAAAATGGAGTCTGTGCCTGACGGGCACGTCTAAATGTGTTAGTGACGTGCCGCCGACCCACCGAAGCCTATTTTTCGGAAAAAACTCTTCACGCCTTTTTTCCTGTAACATATCATTCAACTCCTGAATGGTGAGTGACCCCCGCTTGTTATCATTCACTGGCGCACCATGGCCTCCCGAATGATTTATTTTTAGTCCATCGTAATAAGCCATCGGACTGGACGTCATTCCTGTTCCACCTCCATAGACGACCAGAGACAAGGCGAAAGAGATCAGAAACAATAATTGCCTGCCCAGCACTTTCCAGAGTCTCTCCACAAAAACCACCTCTGTATTTTCTGGCATCGGTAAATACTCTCACCATTTTTAAGAAATATGAAAGTAGAGGAGGTTCATCCCCCCAGCAAGGCCATTCACCGTCATTTCGCGCTTATTGTATTAATCCAGCGAGACCTGACTATCCGGCAATCCTTGCGAACAGATCATCGGCCCGTTGCTGCAAGCCTCTTGAAGAGTCTGACTTCTGCCCACCTACGCCCGTTCCATTTCCACTCCGGTTTTGCCGGACCATATAACGGTCATGAATACGCTGCAGAGACTCGAGAGTACGACAGCGGCGCAGAATATCATTAAGCCCCATACGCACACAGTCCCTTAAAATATTGAGGTTATGGGTCCGCGTCCAGGGGCAATCCTGTTCAACGATGGTGTAAAAAAGTGGTAACTCTCGCAATATCGGATGGTAATGCAGCAGCCTCAGATGATTCTCTGTAATTGTCGGACAGTGTCGCAATGTCTCAAGGGCAGAATAACATCGCCAAAGCTCGACTATTCTCCGCCGGATCTGCTCATCAAGTTGTTCCGGAACCACCCTGCGTAACATGCGAGCATTAGCAGGCGTAGCGATCAACTCCATCGCTTGCAGCAAAACAGCCTGCTTCTGTCCCAAGCCTGCAATCATCACATCGTCGCTTATCTTATGAATCTGACAGTGACAGTGACAGAGCCACAACCAAAGCAGCAGCGGATTGCCTTCCAGAAGATCCACCAGGGAGAAAGTGGCTGCCAGTGCACACGACTATCTTCGTCTCGCGCCGATGTATTTTGAACTTGGAAACTACGACCAAACCCAGATTTATCTGGACAAAGCCCAATCCTCCCATCAGTTTGGTCATCATCCAGAGCGTGATCTGCAGATCAGACTCTGGCAAAAAACAGGTCAGGGGAAGAGAGCCATTCAGGATCAGTGGTGTTATTTCCAGAAGCACCATCGTTTCGACGATTATCAGCTGCTTCTGAAACTGGCAGAGCAAGAGAGTGACCGTACCGACTGGGCAGCAAAGACTATTGAGTTTCTGCAAAATCAACTCAAGAAGGACAAGACGGGAACAGGCAAAACAACAAACATGTATGGATGGATGGACCGGATTCATTCATGACAACAAGCCCAATACCCTGACCACAATCTACCTGAAGCAACAGGATCGGGAAAGTGCCTGGCAGGTCTTCCAGTCATGGACAATTTCCGATGATCACCCGTTGACGCTGGCTAAAGCACTGACCGATACCTCGATCGAAGAGAACTGGACCAGAGGCATGCAAATGTACCTGTCTGTTATTGACAGACTGGTCAACAGAGCACAAAACGACGCTTACCAAAAAGCAGTTTCACTGCTGAAGCCTTTAGCGGATAAAGCAACGACTCCCCGCCAAAAAGTGGATTTGTGCAGAGTGCTAACCGCTCTGCGGGAGACCCACAAACGCAAGCGTAACTTTATGGCTTTGCTGATCGAGGCTTTTCCCCTGAAGGCGGGTTGACTGAAAAAAATAACGCCAGAGGCGCGACGCCATACCTCGCCTCCAAATCCAATACTGGATATAGTCAATTCAACATGTGGCCTCTGGGGTCTTCTCGGGCGGTACTCGCTGAACGCTGCACGGTAGAGCCCCTGGCGGCTTGCCAACTCCCCTTTTTGATACAAATCGTCGCCTTTCTGCAGTTCGTACGTTCCTCCGTTCTCAACGACAATCCCCAAGGTGGATAGGCCCAAATCTGGCAGGAACTCTGAAACAGTGCGTGAATAGTGCTGCAAGAGGAAAAGACAGGAAAATTTTTTCTCTTTCCCTAGCGCAACCGACCACAAATTTGAGTAAGATACCCATGGCCTGCGAAGGTCGATTGTTTATAATGGCGGCACGTTAAAAGTGTGTTTTGAGTTTATGCAAAGATTTGATGTATCGG
>CAMRBW010000138.1 GCA_947040555.1 uncultured Oceanospirillales bacterium
GCATCCTGTCGGTTCTCCGGAGTTTTAGACCTGGCGAACAAAACGGGACATCCATAAATTCCCTTTCAAAATATGGATGTCCCCAATTCCTTCCTGTAGAGCAGATCTTTTTCCCTTCTTCGTACGATTTTGAGCTGGTTTCTGGTGGCTGATGACGCTTGTCACCGTGGGGCATAGTCTGTGTCGTTATGGTTTCTACCATTGTCGTATAAAGAGCGGGAATTGCTGGCTCCCTGTTCGGACTGCGGCTATTTTTTATGTTCAGGTCACTGAGGTTCCTATGTTACTACGAGCTGCTGTACGCTGGGTAATGACTGTTATTGTATGGGTGATGATGCTAGGCCACAGTGTTCTGGCTGCCGATGAATTAATAGATTCACCGGGAAGTAGCCCTGTTCTCTCAACCCCCTTTGGCACTGTTTTGGCCTTCAGGAAAACACGTATTCTGCTTCCCGGTGTGAATCTGCCGGTTCAGGTAAGGCGGGTGCTGGGGAATGCCCTTGTAACAATCATCACCCGCAGGATAGCTCACCATCTGCTTGCATTCGGTTGGGGATACGCGGACAAGTTCCTTGATTTTCGTGTGCACTAGTGGCTTTTTTCTAAAAAAAGTTTAAGGCTGATGAATTTTGCCGGACAGCTTTGGCACTTTGGGGTGTATGCGAGGTATATCGCAGGTGCGCTTAACCTGGGGCTGGCTCAGGGCTTTATAAAAGCCAGAGTTGCCAACATTTTTGGCTCTGGCCGGTATGGGGCTATGCCTGTTCATCCGGGCATGGCGCTGGATAAGGCAGTGATGGTGGAGGCCGTCACTGGTCAACAGAATCTGAGGACCGAACGAACCCGAAAATATAACATTATCCCGTTAGAAGCCGTTCCCGAAAACCGGGAGATGACACCGTGGCAGACCCAGCTTGCTGCCCTTGTGAATACCGCACTGAACCACAAGATTGATGGAATATCCCTGACGATAAGGTCAGACAACGCCGTGGAGGCCAGTTGGCACCATCAGGATGGCTCCTGGGAGCAGAGCCTCTTGCAGGCCCCTGCCGATGACGGCAATGAAGCCCTTTTTTTTCTGGATTGGCTGGTTAACTCTTATGCTCAGCAGGAAAAGCAATCGTCTTTTGATGTGGTCTCGCTGCTGCAACCTGAAACACTGCACTCTCTCGAACAGGTAATTCGGGGGGATGATACCATCCTCCCCCCAAGCCCATTGGCCCGGGTGACCCGTGTCGATTGTGATCATCAGCAGCTCACATTGCGAGATAACAGCAGTTACCTCTATGTGTTGAAGGATCGTTCCTGGTCTCCCGGTCTTCCCGGCGTTATGGCGCTGGGGGAAGATATTTCCAGCGCCCATGAAAGTGTCCGGTTATCCGGGCAGTACCGTATGCCAGAGTGGCTGGCGATTGTCGGTGAGGCCATGCTTTATCAAGCGGCTGTCCGGGTAGCGGAAGGCACGCTGGGGACTGCCATTGAAAAGGGTACTCGTTGGTGGCATGGCGCAGACCAGCTAACCCTTGTCAAAAACCTGCAACTGTCCAACAGAGATGGGGAAGCACAGGTAACCAGAGTCAAAGATGCTGCAGGGAATGTATGGATACGGAAGGAGTCCCCGATACATTATAATTCCGCCATTAGCCCCCCTTTTTTCTTGCAGGCCAAAGAACGACAGATTCTTTCTGAGTTGAATGACCCCCATATTGTCAAAGTATACGATAGCTGGCTCGAAAATGCGGGTACCGATAGGGCCGCTTTGGTTTTTCTTGAAGAGGATGCAGGCACTGATGCCAGGAGCTATCTCGAGGCCGTCAAGTACCGATATGAGGGCGGCCTCGTAATACCTAACAGATTTGCTGTTTCTGGGACGGTTGAGATCCCGAAGGAACGGTGTGATGCCGTGCGTAATATTCTGCGGGGTGCTCTTCAGGCTATGAAAACGCTCCGGAAAAAAGGTATCGCTTTCTTTGATATGAAGCCGGAAAATATCGCTATAAGCGACAATGGTGATATAAAATTGATTGATTTCGGGGGGGCCGCACACTGTGATAGCAATGGCAGGGCTCTGATGAAATGCCTTACATATAGCTATTGTGCTCCGGAAGCAAAAATAAATAAAGTAGTGCCCTGGCAGGCTGATATATGGTCTCTGGGTGCTACAGCCAAAAATTTACTTGGAGGCAACCGAACAAAAAAGAGCGCCACCCTGCAAAATTTTCTGCAAAAAATGATGAATGATGATTACCAAAATCGGCCATCCTTTACAGATCTGTTGCAACACCCGTTTTTGCGCCAGAATGATTAGAATTACTCGGGCTTATTTGTAGGTACGTGAGGTAACTATCCGTCGCTATCAAAATGAAGGTTCTTTATGGATTCCGGGGAGTTAGCCCAATAGCAGTCCAAGAAGCCCTGAAAGGAGACTGTCATTTAAATTGTGTTAATGCTCGTCTTAACTGTCCCTTGGACTACAGAGGTATACCTGTGGAACCGTAGGGATCAGTGAAAGTACGCTGTCTCGTGGACTCCGCCTCAATGCCAGCGACAATAGTTACTGTGCCGAGCGCCCCGGAAGATACGGGCCACAAAAGGACCGACAAACGGCGTCCAGGAGATAGCGTTGGCGAAGTAAAACAGCGTCCACTGTCCATACCAGGGTGCGTTATCAGAGAAAGTGTTCAGCTCCAGACCTTCTTTGAAAAAACTGCTCAGATAGTCACCAGTTGATGTCAGAAGAACATTAATAATGAGGGTGGTCTCACCCAGCACATAGACCATCACCACCATGGCAATGGCTAATACAAAAAAGACATCCGAAGCCGCTTTTATCCCTTTTTTCACCCCGGTCAGGGCACAAGCAATAACGACAGCGATTATGCCCGACACCAGAAGAATTTTCACTGACAAGGTATCAGGAACCCCAAGAAGATGGCTCAAACCACTGTTTATGGTTAAAGCCGCAAGTCCGGTAGACGTCGCAACGCCGGAAGCGGCGGCCAAGACACAGACCACGTTAATCAGTTTTGCAATCGAGCCACGGGCCTTGTCTTCCCCCCAGGGCAGCAGAATGTTACTGACCATGCCATTGCGCCCTTTGCGAAACATCAGATAGGCAACGGCAAGGCCCAGCACGGCAAACATTGACCAGGCCTGAACACCTTGATGCAGGAAGAACTTGCGGAATGCAAACGACGCCGCTTTCGGGGTTTCTGGCGCGATATTACCAAGGGGGGCAACATAGTGCGCAACGGGTTCAGCAACCCCCCAGACAATCATCACGGTTCCCATACCGGCAGAGAGCAACATACCTAACCAAGAGAAGGTGCTGAATTCTGGCTTCGAATCATCGGGACCCCGTCGTAAATCACCATATTTGCTGAAGGCCGCCCACCCCAGAACCAGAACGAAAGCAAATGTTCCGGCGGTTTGCTAGGCCTTACCGAATGAAGGGCTTTCACCTTCAATCTTTTGCCGATTTAGCTCGGCGCACTGGATGTCCTTTTTTCTACTGGATGTCCTTTTCTCTAGCCTGTCACAACCGGCTCAACGACGCATACTCAGCAAAATCCAGTCCGATGCGCTCAATGAACTGCTGAAATGACGAATAAACCTCATCGGCATCAGGATAATCGGTACGTGGATTCTTTAAATCCAACGGTCGTAAAGGCTTTCGTTCCAGATGCTCTTTTCGTACGGTATTGACCCAGGCGATCACCATGTTGTTGCTAAGTTCCAATCCCCTGTGGTCTACAGGACAGGGCAACATATGGAGTTCAACGGCATAATTAGGCTCAGGTATCGGTGCCCACTTGCCGGTAACTTTACCGGACAAACCAGCACGGCTGGCGTCCAGATTATCCAGACCGAGCACATTATGCTTCAGGGGCTGAGGATGCTTTTTATTGGAACAAAGGGGAAAGTGATTCTGAACAAAGCGACAGAGTTCATTCTTGTCTGCCAGGACGCTGTATTCATGCCCGGCCTGTAGTAATTTATTGTATCCGGCCAGAACATGTTGAATCGTATCCAGGTCCATCCTTTCTTCCCATTCGTCCCCTTTTTCGGAAAGATAGAAAAACGGATCGGTGCCTTTTATCGTATCGGTTCCAAACGCTTTTGGCATCCATGAACAGTTGTCTACATCGGTGAAAAACCTGAATAATTGCGCTGGCTCATTATTAAATATGTTCGTTACATCAAGATGCTTACTTGCTGACAGCCCTTGTAGCGACAGGCGTTTCGCCGGTAAAAATACATAGTCATTTAGACACTGGGAGACATTTTTTTTTTCACCCTGAATGGCGTACCACATCCCGGGGTCATAAGGTGGATGAGTTACCTTCAGAATATCCTCTTTTTCATTCCAGCACAGATCAAAAACAAAAGAAGAAACTCTCATCCTCATGTGAATCCATTGCCCCGTACCCGCAACCCGTATCGGCCCCTCTCTGAACTGATAGATCAAAGACCTGTCAGCATTTTCTGGCAGAACTTTTTCCCATGCCCCAAGGAGTTTCTTGAAGTTCCCACGGAACGCTCCACCCATATGCCATTTGAGCTCGTCACCCAGTACGAATTTTTCTGCTGGTAGTGGTGTAATATCTGTCCCGCTGCTTTCAATACCTGCAGTCTCTTCGGGATCTTTTTTTACGGATGTTTTTGCCGACTGAAACGGGCCGTCCTGAAGAATCAGTGGAGGCGTTATTTCCCTGAACATTGAGCCTAGATTTACGCCAGCCCAGAGGTATTTAATTTTTTCTTCATTGACATGAACCCTGTCATCCACAAAATTTTGTTGATGCGGCTTGTTGCTCCAGTAGAGTACGCTTGTTGTCAACGCTCTCAATCGAACATTATTTATATTGCACGCTTTCACATTCCCCGATAAGTCTGAAAACAGGGACGGCAGAACCGCTCTGCAGGTATCAAGATAATATTTTGCACTGGCGCTGTCTTCCTGCATTTCTCGACAAAATGCGCGCAAAAAAGGTGTCGCCAGCATAAAGTCACCAACGAGTTTACCTTTGTTTCCATAACAAATAACATCACCTATCCTATTATGTTTAATAGCCGCAGACATGATGCTGAGCTTAAAAGTCAGAAAGGGGATATAGACAGCATCATTAAACATGTAAGGGTGCCCTACCCCCAAGTAGGACCAATGATGATATGAAGGCACAATACGCTGGATGATGCGAGGCAGTCGGCTATTTTTCACATAATTGTATGTCTTGTGCTCATAATTCGCCCCGGAATGCCTTTGCACCGAATTGATTTCATCCCGTACTTGATAGACCAATTCCATACGATCATCAGGATCAAGATCGTTGTCAAAGGATGCCAGCATACCGCACAGATCGTCCTTGTAATCATGGCTATAGAGTGTCACTTCAGGCTTGCTGTGCCTGATAACAGCATCAAACATTTTGTTCTGTGCATCCTTTATGCTACTCCGGACATCATCCGGCACAAAGAGATTGCCTACCACCCGCATATTGACGGGCGCTCTTGTAGCGACACAACGCCTTGAAAGCCTACGTGCATCGCCATTTGTACAGTGCAACTGAAGCATACGTCCTGCTCTGCCCAGATGAAGCTGATTGAACTTTGTGTTGATCATACTATCCCCCGCTACTTAGCTCGTTTTCAAGATAATCCTCCCCCTCTTGCGGAAAGGCATCCTTGAAGTACGCGGTCTTAATACCCCGAGGGTTGATTGACCGAACACTAATGCCTGAGGATTAACTGATAAAGAAAACACCTGTCACATTTCAGATGCACTGAACCTGATTGAGTTAATCAGTTGTCCTGTATGTACCCAGACCTGTGTTTTCTCAGCGCCCCAGCCCACGCCCTGCTGGTGACATAACTGAAATAACTTTTGTACAGATACCTATTACAACGCTTACCAGAATGCTCTCAAAATGCTAAAGAACACTATCACAAACTCAGACAGACTCCTGCGCTGTTGGTTCCCTGAAAGTTAGCCAATATGACTACATCAGTTATTAATGCCAACCGGGATCGTATATTCCTCAACCCGCCTCAGCAGCCTTTCGGAAAGCTCCCTGATAATCAAAGATCTTCTCACGAATCTTCCTCCAAGTTCACTGATAACCAGACTTTTTCCAGCCCCCGTTGGCAACGTCAACAGGGCAGGATCATCGCTTTTGCGAAAGTGGCGGACAACCGTCTGTACGGAATCCCGTTGGTAGGGCCGAAGCTGAAAGGTCATGAAAACACCCATTCGTTACATTACGCCATTATTTCCCGCCTCCGGCCCTTTTGCCAGAGTTCATCAGACAGGCACGGTTTTGTTAGGGACACTGACAAACTGCTTACCCGGCAGGAACCATCACACCATAAAAAGCATCAAACGATCTGAAAATGAATATTAAATCCATGGACCTCGCCAGCCAATCCGGGTTGATACAAATAGATACAGGAGATGACTCTATGATTTTACCAACGAAATTTACGACGCTTGTGATAGCCTGTTTAATCTCGTTTCTGTCCTGGGCTTCTGCCGAAAACGCAGAGACTCCAGAGAAGTGCTATAACCCGGACGATTATCCACAGATTGTTCAGGCAGCATTGTCAAATGACATCGAGACAGTACATCGTCTGCTGAGAGCCGACCACAATCCCAATAACCAGGACCGTTTCGGTAGAACGGCACTTTATATAGCCGCGTCAACTACCGAGGATACGACCAACCTTGTCAAGCTATTGTTGAAGTATGAAGCCAATCCCAATATCCAATCAACGGATGGATACACGGCGCTCCTGCGTGCTTTGTGGCATAAAAACCAAAAGATGGTTGACCTTTTGTTGAAACATAACGCCAAACCTGGTCGGGGAGGTTTGGGAGACGAGGGGAAATACACCGCTCTCCATATGGCAGCCTACCGAGGTAATTATGAGGTTGCCAAGGCGATGTTACCGGACATTCAGGATCTTATTAATACTCCTGAGGAACAGGGATTCACACCACTCAACCTGGCTCTGACAGGAGAGTACAGCGCCGAGATGATTGACCTGTTGCTAAATTATAAAGCCAATCCCGACTTCCCATTCCCTGATGGCAAAACACCGCTTATCAGGTTTTCTGAACACGGCAAAGCCGAAATTGTAGCAAAGCTGTTGCAAGCGGGAGTCAATCCGAATATCCCCTCCTACGATAGCCACACGGCTCTTTACTACGCTGCCAAGAACTATCAAAAAGATGTGGTCTTTCTCTTGCTAACACATGGTGCAAAACCCGATTCCCCCCAATACCTCAGAGACAAGAGGTCGCGGTACGCCGAGATGATCAATCTGCTAGATGGGCACGTACCGCCAGAGATGGTTGATCTGCTCCTGAAGCATGAGATCAATCTCGACACCCAAACCCCTGATGGCAAAACACCGCTTTTCAGAGCGTCTGAGCGTGGTACGGTGGACAGTGTATCCGCACTGTTACAAGCGGGAGCCGATCCAAATATCCCCGATAATGACTGCCACACGGCGCTTTATGCTGCCGTCCGGAACAATCATAAAGCGGTCGCTTTTCTATTGTCGGTCTATGGTGCAGACCCTGATTTCACCACGGTATCCGGAGAGAGTGCCCGTACCTACGCACAGGCTCAGGGTAACACGGGGATGATCAGGCTGCTGAACGGACACGTGCCACCACCTGTGCTGGTTGATCTGCTCCTGCGCTATGGGATCACACTCTCATCAATAAAGAAGCGGGAGACCCAGTCAGTGATTCGCTGATCTCAATG
>CAMRBW010000139.1 GCA_947040555.1 uncultured Oceanospirillales bacterium
TGGAAGGAAGGCTTGAACACAGCAACATACAAGTGGAAGCACTCTATCAAGATATTGCAGGGCTTAACCACACAATTCTGCAATTGGAAGGAAGGCTTGAACACAGCAACATACAAGTGGAAGCACTCTATCAAGATATGTCCGAGAAACTCGCTGAAAAAAAAATGAAATCTCAATTTATGCTAGAGGTGCTGAAGCTGAAGCAAGATGCGTTACAACATACGAACATACAAACCGAAAGAAGAATGAGCGATATTAATCAGAAACTGCAGGATAGCCAACAAAAAAACAAGAGACTTCGCCAATCCATTAACACCCTCAAAAATGATCACAGCAAAGTCAGCCCCCCTGAAACATTCAGAATAATTAATAGAAGCCAAGATGCTCAATATTTAAAACGTACCATTACAGCCCTCAAATCAAATCTGTCAAAGACCAATGAAGAAAATGAAGAAAAGCTTGATAATCTTCAAAATAAACTGAAAAAACGCTCGAAAGAGCTAAAAGAAACAGCTGAAAAGGTGGATAAACTTAGTCTTGATCTTGATAAGGCCGAAGATAATTATAAGGAAAAGGTGGATAAACTTAGTCTTGATCTTGATAAGGCCGAAGATAATTATAAGGAAGAAGTCTATTTAAAAAATGTGGTCACAACACGCCTTGAAAATCATAAAAAGCAAATATTTGAAGAACTTAAACAGACACAACAAAATAATGAAGAATTACAACAACAATTTGAAGAAACACAGCAAAAACTTAAAGAAACACAACAGGAACTTGCCGAAACACAGCAGAAACTCATCAGTGAAAAAAATCCGTTACAACATCAGAACAGTCTGATCGACAGTGCTTACAGCTCAGCATATAATTATAGCAAGGATGATTCTGACGATGAGGTAGATGAAATACCGGAAGACAACGCAAGCATTTCATAGGCAAAGAACCTGCTGCAAAAGCTACAGGTTCTTGCACCTTCAGAATCAAACTCTCTCAATCACCGTAGCAATCCCCTGCCCCAGACCGATGCACATGGTCGCCAGGCCAAAAGTTGCATCTTTGTGTTCCATCACATTGAGCAGCGTTCCCGTGATACGGGCACCGGAACAGCCCAACGGATGTCCGAGGGCGATAGCCCCACCGTTCAGATTGACCCTGTCTTCCATCCGGTCGAGAATTTTCAGCTCTTTCATAACGGCCAAAGCCTGGGCCGCAAAAGCCTCATTCAGTTCGAACACATCAATATCATCGAGACTCAAACCGGCACGCTGCAACGCCTTCCGGGTCGCCGGCACAGGGCCACGACCCATCACGGCGGCCTCACAGCCGGCAACCGCCATGCTGTGCACTTTGGCCCGAATTGTCAGCCCCAGAGCCTGGGCACGTTCAGCCGACATCACCAGCATCGCCGCAGCACCATCAGACAGCGCCGAGGAGGTACCGGCAGTGATCGTACCGTTTCTGGGATCAAAGACCGGACGCAGGGCCTGCAGACCCTCCAGGCTGGTATCCGGGCGAATCACCTCATCAATGGCACACTTGACCTTGAAGCCATCACTGTTGTGGCCTTCTATGGCCACAATTTCGTTATCCCAGCGACCGCTTTGGGCCGCATCCCAGGCTTTCTGGTGAGAGCGAACCCCAAACTCATCCTGCATCTGACGACTAATGCCGTTCATCTGCCCAAGCAGTTCGGCGGTTAAGCCCATCATGTTGGAGGCCTTGGCGTAGTGCTTTGAGCCTTCCGGATTCAGATCGATACCGTGATCCATCGCCACATGGCCCATATGCTCAACACCACCGATCACAAACACATCACCCAGACCGGTCTGGATGCCCATGGCCGCATTGTGCAGCGCCTGCATGGACGAGCCGCACAAACGGTTGATCGTCTGTGCGGCAACCGTGCACGGCAATCCAGCCAGCATGGCGGCATTACGGGCGATATTCAGCCCCTGCTCTTTGGTTTGGTTGACGCAGCCCCAGATCACATCTTCCGTCTCGGCCACATTCCAGCCAGGATTGCGCACCATCAGGGCACCGATCAGTTCTGCGGAGAGCTTCTCGGCGCGCACATGGCGGAACATCCCGTTTTTGGAGCGCCCCATCGGAGTACGCACGGCATCGACGATCACCGCATCTCTTGGATTCAGACTCATCTTCAATCGCTCCTGTTAGTAGAAAGTCTTGCCATCAGCGGCCATCTGACGCAGCTTTTCTGTCGGCGTATACAGCGGACCGAGGTCTGAGTATTTGTCACAGAGATCGACAAAGTTCTGCAAGCCTGTCTCCTCGACATAACGAATGGCACCGCCCCGGAACGGAGGAAAGCCGAGACCAAAGATCAACGCCATATCGGCATCTGCTGGCGTTTCGACAATAGTTTCCTCCAGACAGCGCACCACCTCCAGACACAGGGGTATCATCATGCGGGCGACAATATCGTCGGTATCAAACTCCCGGCGTTCGGCACAGACGGAAGCGATCAAATCGTCAGCGGCCTTATCAATAACCTTCTTTGGCTTGCCCCGTTTATCCGTCTCATATCGGTAGAAACCAACGCCATTTTTCTGCCCATAACGGTTATTGTCGAACAGCACCTCCATAGCGCTCTTGAACTCCCCTTTCATGCGCTCAGGAAAGCCCTCTGCCATCACCTCTCCCGCATGTATGCAAGTGTCAATGCCAACAACATCCATCAGGTAGGCGGGGCCCATCGGCCAGCCGAACGTCTCCATCACCTTATCAACCTGCCGAAAATCGGCACCATCCCGGAGCAGAGCAGCAAAGCCGCCAAAATAGGGGAACAGTACCCGGTTAACCAGAAAGCCAGGGCAGTCATTGACGACAACCGGCGTCTTGCCCATCTGCTTGGCATACTTGACCGTGGTGGCGATGGTCCCTTCGCTGGTCTTCTCACCCCGAATCACCTCCACCAACGGCATCATATGCACCGGATTGAAGAAGTGCATGCCACAGAAATTTTCAGGATGTTCCAGAGCTTCTGCCATCCGGGTGATGGAGATTGTCGAGGTGTTGGAAGTGAGCACTGTGCCGGGACGAACCTGCTTTTCGACCTCAGCAAGCACCGCCTGTTTGACCTTGATATTCTCAACCACCGCTTCCACAACAATATCCACGGTTTCAAAATCACCATACGACAGCGCTGGCTTAATAGCGTTGAGCACATCGCCCATTTTGGCGACATCAATCCTGTTCCGCTCAACCCGTTTGGTCAGCAATTTTCTGGCCTCTCCCAAACCCAGATCGATACCGGCCTGGTTGATGTCCTTCATCAGGATCGGCGTACCTTTCAGGGCCGACTGATAGGCGATACCACCCCCCATAATACCGGCACCTAATACCGCGGCTTGTTTAACGTCAGCAGCCGTTTTTTCATACTCTTTGGCGCGCTTTTTCAGTGCCTGATCATTCAGGAACAGACCAACAAGATTGCGGGCGACACTGGTTTTCGCCATTTTGGCGAAACCTTTGGCTTCAATGGCTATCGCATCATCACGGCATTTGGCGGCGTGTTTCTGGATGGTTTTTATCGCCGCAACCGGCGCGGGATAGTGAGGCCCCGCCTTACTGCCGACAAAACCGATAGCCGAGTTAAACGCCATCATCTGCTCCATCATGGAGAGCTTGAGCGGCTCCAGCTTTTCCTGGCGTTTCGCCTTATAGTCCAGCTCTCCGGAGATAGCGCGCTTCACCACATCGACGGCGGCTTCAAACAGTTTGTCCGGCTCCACCACCGCATCAACAGCGCCCACCTTCAAGGCAACGTCCGGCCTGTTTTCGGACCCCATACAGATCCACTCAACCGCGTTATCACAACCGATAAGACGACTCAGTCGTACAGTGCCGCCGAAACCGGGGAAGATACCGAGCTTGACCTCCGGCAGACCCACTTTCGCCCTGGTAGACATGACCCGGTAATCCGCCGCCAGACACATCTCGAAACCGCCCCCAAGGGCAAAGCCGTTGACAGCGACCGCAGTAGGAACCGGCAGATCTTCAAAGGCATTGAAGATACCGTTGGTTAACAGAATGGCCTCAACCAGTTCTTCTTCCGGCTGGGAAAACATATCGATAAATTCGGTAATATCCGCGCCGACGATAAAAGCATCCTTGGCGCTGGTCACTACCACCCCCTTGACGCTGCTATGTTCTCGTAGCGCGGCGATAGCCTCATCCAGCTCCTGAAGAGTGGTACGGTTAAACTTGTTGATTGACTCCCCCTGCAGATCGAAATCAAGCTGGGCGATACCATCATCCAGCAACTTGACCGAGATGGCGCGACCGTCATAGATCATCAACTTTCTCCACGTATTTTGGATGCTTAACGTTCATACAGTCGTTTGAATTACACTGCAAAACACTCGGATAATTACGTAGCAATGTCAAGGTTTATACTTACCCCGTCGCCATACCCTAAGCCCACAGGCCCTAGTATTTAATCTGAAAATGGGGAAGACAATAACGACCAGATAGTGGGTCAAACCTGCAATTCCAAATGTATGACATCGTCATCGAGTTGCTCATCAATAAAGTTGAATCAGGCGTCAATATTCATACGAAAATGCAGGTTTGACCCACCACCCACTGGTTATCAAAATGCGCGGGGGCCATCAATGCGTCAGTCCTGACTTTCTTAAAAAGAAAAATTTTTCCGGAAAAAAATCTGATTACCGGTAAAATAGTGATACAAATTATCCGTTCCAATCTGTTTTGTTTTTAACTTGGATGGTGACAACACTGTTCGCCGAAGCAAGACAAAAAAGCAACGAACCTGAGGAGAGCTGAGCATGGGTCTATACAAGCACATTCTGGTAGCTATCGACCTGACAGATGAAGCTGATTTAGTACTGGAAAGAGCACGAGACATCGCGGAAAAAAACGGTGCCAAACTGACACTCGTTCATGTCGTTGAGCCATTGAGCGTAGCTTACGGCAGTGATATCCCCCTTGATCTGACCACTCTGCAAGATGAGATTACCCAGCAGGCCCGTGAACGTATCGCCAGACTCGCAAACAAAATTAATGTGGAGAAGGGTGAACAACACGTCGTTTACGGTCGTCCAGAGCGGGAAGTACACCGTATTGCGGATAAGTCCGATATTGATCTTATTGTTGTAGGCAGCCATGGTCGTCATGGACTGGTGCTCATTCTTGGATCAACCTCCACCAGCATTCTCCATGGTGCCAAGTGTGATGTGCTGGCCGTCCGTGTGGGCAATTGAATCCCAGAGCCACTGAATTGAAAATAATTGCATTCAGAGCCGGTCATAATCGGGCAGACTGAGCCATTACGGTCAGCTCTGCCCGTTTTTTTTTACAGCACCTGGCTGCTTCGCCAGTGGATCCGCCCCGGCAGCAGCACAGTCACCGCGCTGTAGCTTTCCTCTTCAATCAGACACTGCAGCTGCTGAAAACAGCCCTCGGCCATGGCGCCGCAGTCCTGCTCGATGGAGTCTACGGCAAAGGGCATACAGTTGAGCAGTTCGTGGTCGTCGAACGTTGACAGTTGGCAATGGGCAGTCAGCAGTTGGTGTTCCTTGAAATAGCGGAGTACACCCTCCAGCAGGGTGAAAGAGGCGCAGAATATGCCACCAGGTAGACGACCAAGTCGTTTATGGAGTTCAGCCAGTTGTCGATAGCCGGACTCTCTGGTGAAATCCCCCCGGCTGACCAGCGTGACCTCCGGGCTGCGGCTGTTCCTCAACAATCCCTGACAATAGCCCTGATAACGTTGCCGTTCCGACGACAGCGCCTCTAACCCGCCTATATAGGCCAGCTCACTGCACTCGCGGCCGATACGGGCAACCAGATTGGCGGTAATACTCACGGAATCGGTCATAACCAGAGGCAGATCCGAATCACCGATCTGTCGGTCAAGCTGTACCACAGGGCAGCCCAGCTGTTGATAGAAACTGTCGTCTGTCATGGCACTGGCCACGATCAGACCATCGATCTGACGCTCCAGCAGTGCAGAAACAACCTCCTGCTCTTTCTCAACATCATCTTCACTGCAGGTAATCAATAACTGGCAACCGGCGTTCCGGCACAATTTCTCCAGCTCCCGGGTGGTGACCGCAAAACCGTAATTGGTCAGATCCGGAACAACCAGGCCAAACGTCAATACACGACGACCACGCAGAGCTCTGGCATTGAGATTGGGTCGAAATTGATGCTGCTCGGCCAGTGCCAAAACCCGGTCACGGGTCGCTTCAGAAATACGAAACTCTTCAGCCCGGCCACCGATAATAAAGCTGGCCGTGGTTTTGGATACGCCGGCCAGCTCAGCCAGTTCAGCAATAGTCATACGGGAAGACTTTTTTTTCTTGTAATATAACGAGGACAAACAGAGACTCTTCCTGAAAGAGGATAAAAAAGTGTCGCTGGGCGAACCCGGCAAGCGTACGTTATACGTTAAGCTCCACTATCTAACAACAACTGTCTGATACTGTTTAATACTATCTAACCGCAGCTAAGTAGCGTCTCTGGCCGCACTCATCGGATCAGGAAAACCGGAGCGCAGTTCCCACACCTTCATGGATAGGGGTTCAGCAATCTGCAGATCAATGATCAGGCTCTCTCCCTTAAGGCATTTGGTCTTCGGAAAGAGTCGCCCTGTCATCACCGTTTCACCACCATTGATAAAGACCTCCAGTGACGAGTGATCGTGGAATATACGAACAGTGTCGACCTGTTCTGGTCTGACTACCCGCTCTTCCCACAACCCCGAGCTCCAGTTCAAACGCGTGAACAGAAAGCGCTCACCATCCCAACTCAGCTCAGCACTGTCGCGCCAGTTGAGCGTAAATGGCCGATTGCGAACATTCAATAGACACTCACAAGCAGCGCTAATGTGCTGCTCACCGCTAAACCGACCATCCAGTAGCATCGTCTTGCGCAGCATCATCAGCTCAACCGGCACCCTCTGTTGCAGACGACCATTCACCATGACCAACTCACGGGGCAGTGTCATCATATGCAGCCAACCGTAGGGAATGGTGGGCTGGCTCAACTCATCCTGCTCCGGCACCCCCATCCAGCCGACCAATAGACGACGACCTTTATCATCTTCAAAGGTCTGAGGGGCGTAGAACTCAAAGCCATGATCCAGCTCGGTAAATTCACCGTGACTGAACGTGCCAGCCTGCTCATCAAAATGACCGGTGAAATAACCGCACTGGTAGACATTACGATAACGCTCCCCTTCGGCCGCCAACCCTTGCGGACAGGCCATCAGAACGTCATGTCCCTGAAGGGTGAACAGATCCGGGCACTCCCACATATAACCAAAGTCACCCAGCCCCTGATGATGGCTGCCGGTCAGCTCACCCACCAGCGCCCAACGGTGCAGATCATCGGAGCGATAGAGCAAGACCTTGCCCTGTTCATCCCCAGTCTGTGTAGAGAGGGTCTGAGCACCAAGCACCATCGCCCAGCGCCCATCACTCTGCCGCCATACTTTCGGATCGCGCACATGACGGGTATAACCTTCCGGAATACCGAACAGAGGGCCGGACTTGATCATCTTATCGCCACCGTCCACCAGCTCGGCCAGACATTGCCATGATTCACGACTATCGTCGTTTTTTTTGACATTACCAGTGTAGAAAAACATAAGACGATCGTCGTTAACAACACCGTTAACAACA
>CAMRBW010000140.1 GCA_947040555.1 uncultured Oceanospirillales bacterium
CTAGGAGGCTGACCGAGAATATCGGTTGAGATTAAAATTCAGCAAAACGAGGTCACTTTTTCGATAAATTTGTGCGAATAGAGGGGCTATTCAATCAAATTCATTGAAAAAACGGGTCATTTTTCTGGATTTTAGGCTGAGCTTTCTATTCTCGGACAGCCTCCTAGCATTTCAGCAACAGCTCCTCTATTATTCTTCGCCGTTTCTCGTTCAGCCAGATAACGGAATGACAACCAGAATGACAATACCAGAACAACATACCACCCCCCGTGCCGTGGTGATCTACTCCGGCGGCATGGATTCGTTCACCGTGCTGCACAAAGCACAGCAACAGGGCTATGAACTGTTTGCCCTCTCCTTCAACTACGGCCAGCGCCACAGTAAGGAACTGGACTATGCGGCACGGGTCTGCAATGAGCTGAGTGTTCCCCACAAGGTGGTCGATATCACCGCCATCAACGAGCTGATTGGCGGCTCCGCCCTGACCTCAACGGAGATTGATATTCCAGAAGGCGACTATGCCGAGGAGAATATGAAGGCGACGGTGGTTCCCAATCGCAATATGATTCTACTGTCGTTAGCCACCGGTTATGCTCTTTCCATTGGCGCAGAAAAAGTCTTTTACGGTGCCCACTCCGGCGACCACACCATCTACCCGGACTGCCGTCCTGAATTTGTAGAAGCGGTGAATAAAGTGACACAGATCTGTGACTGGCAACCGGTCACCATCGAAGCGCCCTACCTCTACGCCAGTAAAGTTGAGATTCTTCGGGATGGCCTTGAGATGGGGCTGGATTACGGCAAAACCTGGACCTGCTACAACGGTCGTGAACAAGCCTGTGGCAAGTGCGGCTCCTGTGTTGAACGACTGGAAGCGTTCACTCTCAATAACGCTACCGACCCATTGTCGTATGAAGCTACTGACCCACTGTCATACGAAGAGAGCGAAACAGCCTGATGTACAGCGTTAAAGAGATGTTTTACACCCTGCAGGGCGAGGGGGCCAATGCTGGCCGCCCTGCGGTGTTCTGTCGATTCACAGGTTGCAACCTGTGGAGTGGGCGGGAAAAAGACCGAGCCACCGCCACTTGCACATTCTGCGATACCGACTTCCGGGGTACCGATGGTGAAGGGGGAGGCAAGTTCGCCACAGCAGAGGAGCTTGCCACTGCAATAACAAATCTGTGGCCAGATTTTGAAGACCGACAGGCGCGGCCTCTGGTGGTCTGCACTGGTGGAGAACCGCTGCTGCAATTAGACGACGCAGCTATTGATGCTCTGCACGACGCCGGTTTTGAAATCGCTATTGAAACAAACGGCACATTGCTCATTCCCAGGGGCATTGACTGGTCTGTGGTCAGCCCAAAAGGCAAAGCAGACATGGTGGTGACCGTATGCGACGAATTGAAGCTGGTCTACCCGCAACCGGATGCCATGCCAGAACGGTTTCTCTCCATTGAGGCCAAACATTACTATCTCAGTCCGATGGTTGACCCGCATCGCAGTGATAGTGATCCGATCTATCGTAACGCACATACCCGGGCCGCGATTGAACACTGCCTGAAGCATCCGCGCTGGAAGCTGAATGTGCAGACCCATAAAATTGTGAATATTGCCTGAGCAACACCAACATTATTATCGTCACTCCCGCGAAGGCGGGAATGACGACAATATCGTTATTTAAGCTTTGCCGCACCCGCCTTTGTATATCCATCATAGATTTAAAAAAACATCCGACTTTTTTATACGACAGAAACATGTTTGAATGAGGACTTCTATCATTTGTCGTTCAATATTTTTTCATGTCAAAAGCTCCTTTCAAAAAGTTATTACTACTCTGCCTTCCCCTTTCGCTATCACTTTCAGCAACCTTTGCCGAAGGCGCTCCCAGTAGTTTTTATTCGGCCAAAAAAATGGCCGCTATCGTCTATAAAGATCAGCGACAAACCTTTTACTGTAATTGCCCTTTTACTGAAGTCACAGACAACAAGGGACGTAAAAAGCTGGTGCCCGATCTGAAAAAATGTGGTTACCAGGTGCGAAAACAGGAGACCCGTGCCAACCGCATCGAGTGGGAACATGTTATGCCCGCATGGGTCTTTGGCCATCAACGCCAATGCTGGCAGAAAGGTGGTCGTAAAAACTGCCAGAAAGATGCAACATTTCGAGCCATGGAGGCCGATTTGTTCAATCTGGTCCCCTCTGTCGGTGAGGTAAACGGCGACCGTTCCAACTTCAGCTTTGGTGATCTCTCCTACATCCCCGATATGTATGGCAAGTGTGATTTCAAAGTCGATTTTAAAACCAAAAGAGCAGAGCCCCCGGAAGAGAAACGAGGCAAAATTGCCCGCGTTTATCTCTATATGGCGGATAAATACCAACTGAAACTCAGCTCTCAGGATAAAAAGCTTTATAGCGCATGGAATAACATGTATCCGGTCAGCACATGGGAAGCCAAACGCCACAAACGTATCAGCAAACTGATGGGCTGGGAAAACCCCTACACCGTGGAGCGCATGTCCAGAAACTAACCCCCCCTTCAAGGCTCTTGCTCTGCAAGCTGCGGGGGTGGTTCGTTCAAACTTGGTATAATTTAAGTCAGGCTTTATACTGGGAGGTTCCGTCTTGCCTCTGGAGTGTTTTTTGTCTGAACTTCGTGTGAACAGTGTCGCCCCTATCAAGGGTGAACTTCTGGCTGGATTGACCGTTTCTCTGGCCATGGTGCCGGAAGTGATTGCCTTTGCTTTCGTGGCTGGCGTAGAGCCTCTTGTGGGGCTTTATGCGGCATTTATCGTTGGTCTGATTACTGCCGCCTTTGGTGGTCGTCCCGCTATGGTCTCCGGTGCGGCCGGTGCTCTGGCCGTAGTTATGGTCGCTTTGGTGGCACAATATGGCGTTCAGTATCTGTTTGCTGCTGTCGTATTGATGGGGGGGTTGCAGCTGCTGGCGGGTCTGTTCAAACTGGGCAAGTTTATCCGTATGGTGCCCCATCCGGTCATGTTGGGTTTTGTAAATGGTCTGGCGATTGTGATTTTTACCGCCCAGCTCGCTCAGTTTGGCGCAGGTGGTGAGTCTGGCTGGCTGGCTGGAACCTTCTTGCAAGGCAGTGGTCTGGATGTGGACTGGCTGGCTGGCAGTCAGCTTGCCATTATCGCAGGTCTGGTGATCCTGACGATGGTCATCACCAAATATCTGCCTAAATATACCACGGCCATCCCATCATCTCTGGCGGCGATTGCTACCGTTTCTGCTCTTACCATCGGTTTCAGTCTGGATACAAAAAGTGTGGGTGATGTCGCCGGTATTGCCGGTGGTCTACCGACGTTTAACATTCCGATGGTGCCGTTTACCTGGGAAACCTTCACTATTATTCTGCCTTACTCCGTGATTCTGGCGGCGGTCGGCCTGATCGAATCCCTGCTGACTCTGCGCATGGTAGATGAGATTACGGAAACCCATGGTCATAGTAACCGCGAGTGTCTGGCTCAGGGTGCGGCTAACATTGTCACCGGTTTCTTCGGCGGTATGGGTGGGTGCGCCATGATCGGTCAGACCATGATCAATATGAATTCTGGTGGTCGCAGTCGTCTGTCTGGTATCACTTCGGCGCTCTGTATTCTCGCCTTTATCTTGTTTGCCTCACCATTGATCGAACGTATTCCTGTGGCAGCGCTGGTCGGTGTTATGTTTGTCGTGGCGCTTGATACCTTCGAGTGGAGCAGTTTCCGGATTATCCGCAAAGTGCCGAAGGCCGATGCTTTTGTGTTGATACTGGTCTCTGTAGTGACCGTTATGACCGATCTGGCTGTTGCCGTTATGGTTGGCGTGATTGTCTCTGCGCTGGTGTTTGCCTGGAAGCATGCCAAGCACATCCGCATTGAAAAGCAGGAAGACCACAATAGCTCAGACGGTTCAGACGGCTCAGACAGATCAACAGTCTACACGGTTCACGGACCGCTGTTTTTCGGTTCTACGACCACTTTTCTGGAGCAATTTAATATCCGTGCGGATCACAATGATGTGATCGTGGATTTTGCCGACTCACGGGTCTGCGACCACTCAGGTCTTGAGGCGATAGATGGCCTGGCCGAGCGCTATTTGAATGCCGGTAAGACCCTGCACCTTCGTCATCTTAGCCCTGACTGTCAGAAGCTACTGAAGAAGGCCGGGAGTCTTGTAGAGGTCAATATCATTCAGGATCCGACCTATTTTGTAGCGACGAATGCCTGAGAGCGATCCTTTATAATTCATAAGCTTCTGGATTAAACCCGCAATACATCCCCAAAGCCCCATTGTCATTATGGCGATGGGGCTCACTATCTGACACTCCCTGCTTTGCTTACAAGGGTGAGCGTTCTTGAATTACTTCAGGAACCTTCCTGTATAAAATCAGCCGGTTGATTCGCCTACTCCAGAAAGTGCCCCTACGCTCATAAGAATAAATTCTTCATAAGCACAGGGTTCACTATGCTTGATTCTTTTATCCAACTCGAAAACTGTGATGGTCTGGAGCTGGATATTCGGCTGGCCACCAGCAACAACTTCACCGGTCGCCCTCTCTATCAAAAAGCGAACGCTTATGTCCATCGCGACACGGCAACAAAACTGGAAACAGCCAAAACTATCGCTTTTGAGCTCGGTCTGACAATCCGTATTCTGGATGCCTTTCGCCCTCTGGAAGTCCAACAGATGCTTTGGGATCACACCCCCAATCCCAACTATATTTCTCCTCCTGACGCAGGGCAAAGAACCCACTGCCGAGGAATTGCCATCGATCTGACGCTGGTTGATAACGCCAGCGGTCAAGCGCTGGAAATGGGCACAGAGTTTGATGATTTTCGCGAGCTGGCTCATCACAACAATACCGAGATCGGCGCTGAAGCCTTGCGGAATCGTCTGATCCTTGCGGGATTAATGCACACGGCAGGATTTTGCTGTATCAACAGCGAATGGTGGCATTATCAGCTGCCAGATATTGAACACTACGATCTTCTAAGCGACCAACAGGCCGGTACACAGCTGCTGGCTGAGTAATGACAGAGTGATAACAGGGCAGTCTTACAAAACTGCCCTGAGAATCCGTATCAGTGATGACCACCGCACAGCCTGGATCTATCGACGGTGATGCCTTCTGCACTTGCCACCATCTTGCCCTTGTTAATAAACAGGGCGATCAGATCATCTGCCCCCAATCCTTCCACAGAGCAGGTGTGAAAAACAGAACCAAACTCTTCCGTCATCGTCTGCACCAGCGCCTCACGAGGCCAGCTGCGCTCCGATTCAACAACCATCATCAGAACCTTGCGTCCGTGTACAGAATGAGCCATATCTACCTCTATTTATAAATATATTGCGGAATAATTTTCCGTCACCATACGGTACCCGAAGCCTGTCGGTTATGCGTAGTTATGCCTACTTCCCCCCATAGCCGCTGATGGAATCTCTCCGTATAATCATTTTTATTTGCAACCGGTATCTCCATGTCTCAGCCTACCATTCACTGGCTCACTACCAACCAACAACTGGTTGAGGCTTTCCAACAGTGGCAATCGCTGCCATGGATCACAATGGATACCGAGTTTGTCCGCACCAAAACCTTCTGGCCTGAGCCCGGTCTGATCCAGCTGGGTTATGGCGATGATGTCTGGCTGATCGACCCGCTCACCATCTCGGAGTGGCAGCCATTGCGCGATCTGCTGACCGATCCGCAGATCGTCAAGGTCATGCATGCCATGGGGGAAGATCTGGAGCTGTTCCGCTATCTGCTGGACGTATTGCCGCAAAATGTCTTCGATACCCAGATCGCTGCCGCCTATGCCGGCCTGGACTTTTCCATCGGCTATCAGCGTCTGATTGCGGAACTGCTGACCATTGACATTCCCAAAGGGGAAACCCGTTCCGACTGGCTGGCCAGACCCCTGACCAAAAGCCAGATCGACTATGCCGCACTGGATGTGTTTTATCTCGGTCAGGCCTATCTCAAGCTCCTTCCGCGTCTGGAAGACAAAGGCTTTACCGAGTGGCACAGGGAAGATTGCAACACCCAGATCAGCAATAGTGGTGAGGATACCGATCCTGATCAGGCCTGGCGGAATGTTAAACTGGCCTGGCAACTGCGCCCTCAACAGCTGGCTGTGCTACAGGTACTCTGCCACTGGCGGGAGACCGAAGCCCGGATACTCAACCTCTCTCGCAACCGGCTGATACCCGCCGGTGCGCTCTGGGAGCTGGCTCGCCTTCAACCGCGCAATCATAACGATCTGCGCCGTATCAAGGCCATGAAGCCCCAGGTGATTCGACAGTTCGGCAATGAAGTTCTGAACAAAGTTGTCGAAGGGCAGGAGGTGCCACCAGAGCACTACCCTGAGCCGCCGGCAGGGCCGCTGCCCAAACAGGTGCAACCGATGGTGGACGCGATCAAACAGTTCTGTCAGCAACGGGCTCAGGAGCTTGGACTGCCGCCCGAGCTGATGCCCGCGAAATTATGGGTGGGCAAACTGTTGCGCAGCTGGCTGAAAAACGGGGAGTTCTCTATACAGAATCCCCCCGAAGTGTGGCGTACCCGTGAAGTGCTTGCTCCGCTGCTGGAACACATGACCAACCAGAATTTTCCAACACCGCCCTCAATACCACCCTCAACACCGCTCTCAATACCGCGGCAATAACAGGAAGTCACCCCTATGAAAATGGTTGTCTCCGTTTACAAAACCAGACGTAAAGAGGGCCTCTATCTCTACGTCAACAAACTGAAAGGCATAGCACCTGTTCCGGAGCAACTGCGTGTATTGATCGGACAACCGGTTCATGTGATGGATTTTCTACTGACGCCGGAACGAAAACTGGCCGAAGTGGACAGCACCGAAGTGCTCAGTAAAATTACCGAAAACGGCTACTATCTACAGATGCCACCCGCTGAGCAGAGGGATGATTACCTGATCACCCTGCCCGATGAGTTGCTTTCATTTAACGATCCGCAATAGTTATCCGGTAAATGGTACTTTAGAGTACCCACCCTGCGTAGTGGATCCCCCACTTCGCAGTGGGGTATTCTTCCCTGTGGTTTGCCTTACGTCGAATAGCTGATGCTTTACTCGATATCCCGTTGTTAAATTTAAGTATTTGAAGATCTATGTCCCAACCTGTTGAAAAACCCTTTTGGCAAACCAAAACCCTGGATGAGATGACCCGCGACGAGTGGGAATCCCTCTGTGACGGCTGTGCCCGCTGCTGCCTGCGAAAACTGGAAGATGAAGATACCGGTGATATTTACTACACCGATCTAGCCTGCCGCTACCTGCAGGAAGATCAATGCCGCTGCTCCGTCTATGAGAACCGCAGCGAGAAAATGCTTGATTGCGTCGGTCTCAAACCTGAGCATGTCTATGAGTTTTTCTGGCTGCCGAATACCTGTGCTTACCGGCTGATCTCCGAAGGTCAGGATCTGCCGGAATGGCATCCCCTGGTCTCAGGCACTACCGAGACTGTTCACCTGATCGGTATTTCGGTGCGGAATCGGGTTATCGCCGATAACCGGGTACCGGAAGAGGACTGGGAAGAGCATATTATCAACTGGGTGGAGTAACTC
>CAMRBW010000141.1 GCA_947040555.1 uncultured Oceanospirillales bacterium
CTCTGTGTCTCTGTGTCTCTGTGTCTCTGTGTCTCTGTGGTTCAATCTTTTAAGTCTTTCAGCCCCCGGAACGTTTAGCGTTGTAGCCCTGCTTGATCAGCTCGGCGACTATGGTATCCACATGGTCACCCTGCAGCTCAATGGCGCCATCCTTGACCGCCCCACCACCACCGCAGCGCTTCTTTAGCTGTTTGGCATAAGCCTTGAGATCGTTACCCGCCATCGGTAGACCGGTGATGACCGTTACGGTTTTACCACCACGACCTTTCTTCTCGGGACGTACACGAACAACGCCGTCAGTCTCGGAAATAGCTTCTGCGGGTTTGTCTTCCTTAACGCGTCCGCCAAGTTCCGTGCTGTAGACTAAACGACTTTTGTCGTCATTGCTGGTTTTGTATTTAGCCATAATAAGATAATAAAAAAGATCAATTTAACCAAAAAACAAGCATTTTTGTCTTCCAAAAGTTGACAACATATCTAATTATTCTATTTTTCACCGAGCGTAGTTTAATCATTTTTAAAATTATCTCGGTGGTTTATAAATGAAAAGCTCAATAATCGCTGTATTTTCTGGCTTATTATTCTTACCGTTAACGCACGCTGGGTCATATAGCTTGTCAGGTCATCAGGCTCAGGCATGGGAGAATATTTGTCAGCCAGTCAATGTGTATTGGAGCATGCACCGCTGTCCTGTCTTTCAAAATCGTTGCCCACACTTATCTGTACACATGACTCCCGAGATCTATGAAGAGCTTGGAAGCCCGAAGCACGGTGTCTATCACTATGTGGAGAAGAGCCTTAGCGAAGGAGATATTAAGAAATCAGTTACAGCACAATTTGTATACGACAAGTACAAAGATCAGTATTACTTTGAAAAAACCGGTCCGGGATTCAGTGGGGGTGTGGCGTTCAAACTGACTAAACTCTGCCTTCGCAAGGAAGACAGCGGTGAACATGATAACTGCCAACCTACTGATTTGGAGGTCACAAGCTACAAATCAGACCCCCTGCATGAAGAACTTTACTTCCCACCCCCCCATATAAAGTACCCACAATTATTATCGGGGGAATAGTGTACTACCGTCGGCTGCTTCAATAAGACCGTTGCGGGTGGTAGCTGCGCCGGTAAAGGCGACTTTTTCGTGACCAAACGGTTCCGATTCAATCAGGGTTTCAGGAATGGCGGCACAGTTTACCGAGATCATCGTCTGCTGACTGCGTTTACTGGTTTCATGGAGAGCGCGGGCTACCAGTTCCTTGCCGGTTCCGAACTCTCCGAAGACCAGCACCGTCGCCTCGGTTGGTGCAACTCGATTGATGTGGTTAAACAAGGTCTGCATTATCTGACTTTGACCGATAATACCGGCCGGATTTTCGGAAAGCTGAACTTTTTCGGCCTCGGAATGAGTCGGCCTGGTTTCTGTTACCGGTACAGTTTCTCTCTTCTGACGAAGAGTATTGGCAACAGCCTGCAACATATCGTCATAGTCAAAAGGTTTGGCAATATAGTCGACAGCGCCCATCTTTATAGTGTCTACCGCCGAGCGCAGGCTGGCATAGCTGGTCATGATCAGCACGGCCGTTTGAGCCGCTAGCTGGATCATCGTTGTCCCCGGCGCTCCTGACAGGCGTAGGCCTGAAATGATCAAGTCGAAAGATTCCAACGCCAGTTCACGCATACTTGTATCACAGCCACTGCATCAAACCTCTTTTAACTACCACAAACCTTCCCGTAACGTGTTTGCCTCTGTAACGTGGACTTTCCAGAGCTTCAACTATCCGCAAGAGGTGCCAGATGACCACACCGGAAGAGAGATACCAACAGCGCATGCAACGCAAAAAAGAGCATATCGATAAAAAGATCGCCGAGGCTACGGAAGAGCGTGGCATTGTGATTGTGGTATGCGGCAACGGTAAAGGAAAAAGCACCTCTGGTTTTGGTACTGTGCTGCGCTGTGTCGGTCACGGATTAAAGGCGGGTGTCGCCCAGTTTATCAAAGGGCAGTGGAGCTGTGGCGAGCGCAATGTGCTGGAGAAACTGGGTGTCCCGTTTCATGTTATGGCAACCGGCTTCACCTGGGATACCCAAAACAAAGATCTGGATACCAAAGCCGCTCAGGATGTGTGGGCAGAGACCAAAAAGATGCTGGCCGATCCGGAGTTGACTCTCGTTCTTCTGGACGAAATCACCTACATCGCCCGCTACGGCTATGTGGATACCGATGATATTATCAAGGCGATCAACAACCGTCCGAAGATGCAGAGCGTGATTATCACCGGCCG
This sequence comes from uncultured Oceanospirillales bacterium, assembly GCA_947040555.1. Classification (GTDB taxonomy): domain Bacteria; phylum Pseudomonadota; class Gammaproteobacteria; order Pseudomonadales; family Endozoicomonadaceae; genus Sansalvadorimonas. The sequence goes on from CAMRBW010000141.1 coordinate 2,284, forward strand.
GGGCTGCCCCGACGCCCTGAAAGAGATTGCTGACACCATCAGCGAAGTGCGGGATGAACGCCATGCCTTCCAGGCGGGCATCAAGGCTCAGGTAGGCATTGATTGGTAGTTTTTATTCCAGAGCCGAAAAAATACTGAAAATCATAACGATATTGCGCATAAGGACTGGAACAGTAACTCGCCTGTGCGTATAATCCCAGTCGCGTGTGGGCCCTTAGCTCAGTTGGTTAGAGCATCCGACTCATAATCGGCAGGTCCTGGGTTCAAGTCCCGGAGGGCCCACCATAAATATCAAGGGATGAGAGGTTAATAGCCGCTCATCCCTTTTTCTTTTTTTGTACTTTGCCCCCAGTTTTGCCTCCGGCTTTATTTTCATTGTGGCTATCTGCTACTACATCCTCTTTTTGCCGTGTGCCCCCTAAAAATCAGGGCAAACGTTCACCTCTGGCGGTGACGTAGAGCTGATACCACTGTTCCCGACTTAACGTTATTTGTTCAGCCCCAGAACAGGCCCGTATACGCTGGGGGTTAGTCGTACCAACCACGGGCTGAATGGCTGCCGGATGGCGCATCAACCAGGCAAGAATGATCGCCTCACGGGAGACGTCCATTTCCTGGGCCATCTCTGCGACCTGATGCGCTGTGGCCTGAGTCGTCTCGTCTTTATCACTGATATCCCGACCGCTGAACATACCCTGACTGAGACAACCCCAGGCCTGCAACTGAATATTATGGCTGCGACAGTACTCAACCGTTCCGGGTACAAAGCTGACACTGTGTCCCTGATTGTGATTAAACGACACGCCATCATTCAACCAGTCCAGACGGGTTAAACTCATCTCGATTTGATTAACGACAATGGGCTGATCAACAAACGACTGAAGATATTTAATTTGGTGACCACTCATATTGGAGACACCAAAATGGCGTACTTTGCCCGCTTTCTTGAGCTGGTCAAAGGCCTCGGCAATCTCTTCCGGCTCCATAAGGGAATCAGGGCGATGAAGTAACAGTAGATCCAGATAGTCGGTCTTTAACCGGGACAAGCTGTTCTCGACACTGTGAAGAATCCACTGTTTGGAAAAATCGTAACGCTTGGGAACATTTCGCCCCCGCTCTGCACCCTCCATGCGAATACCACATTTGCTTTGCAAAAACAGGTGTTCTCTTATTGCAGGGCGTTCCGCCAGCACTTGACCAAAAACATGCTCTGCCTTGCCGCGGGCGTAGATGTCTGCATGGTCAAAGAGGGTCATGCCGTTTTCCAGTGCCACATCCACAAAATTATGGGCCTGGGCGATATGTTCCGGAGTAACAGGATCATGGTTCCAGCCGCCACCAAGCCCCATACATCCTGCAATGATACGGCTAACGCTGGGTAGAGATTGCGTCAGGGGGATAGGATTCATAATGTTATAGTCCTTCTGCTACGGTCCATTTCAACGACGATGTCACTTCTCCCGTACTTATAAAGGCGAGGCATCCGGCAAAGATACATAATACAGACAACCACCCTCGGATACTGACCGGCAAACCACGCCCCCCATTCGGCAGGCGACGGATACATTAGGATAGACACATTATTCACGGAATATTCACGGAACATTCACGGAGGTAATCCAAGCGTTGTCACCTGCGGGAAAGGGGTGATCGTGACTTCCCGACCTTGACACATTACGTAACACTACGTAGCTTTTCAGAGTAGTTTCAAACGGATGTTTGAATCGTCTGGGCATTCTCAGCGTTGCAAGTGATTGGGCGTGAACAGGCGACTCCCCCAGGCCACCAAAATCATAACTACCGAGGTCACACCTATGCCGGAATACAAGGCCCCACTTCGTGACATTCGCTTTGTTCGCAATGAGCTGCTGAGCTTCCCGGAGCATTACGCCACCCTGCCCGGTGCGGAAGAGGCCACACCGGATATGGTCGATGCCATCTTCGAAGAAGGTGCCAGATTCTGTGAGCAGGTGTTGGCCCCTCTGAACCAGTCAGGAGATCGTGAGGGCTGTAGCTGGTCTGAGAAAGGGGTGAAGACACCTGTCGGTTTCAAAAAGGCCTACCAGCAATTTATTGAAAGCGGCTGGCCATCACTGGCTCATGAGCCGCAATTCGGTGGACAAGGTCTGCCGGAATCCCTCAATCTGGTGGTGAACGAACTGTGTGGTGAGGCCAACTGGTCCTGGAGTATGTATCCTGGCCTGAGCCACGGCGCTATGCATACCCTCCATACCCATGGCACTCCCGAACAGCAGCAGGCCTATCTGACCAAACTGGTATCCGGCGAGTGGACCGGTACCATGTGTCTGACCGAGTCCCACTGCGGCACCGATCTCGGCATGTTACGCACCAAAGCCGAGCCGCAGGCCGATGGCACTTACAAGATTACCGGTACCAAGATCTTTATCTCTGCCGGTGAACACGATATGACCGACAATATCATCCATATCGTACTGGCTCGTCTGCCAGATGCTCCGGAAGGCACCAAGGGAATCTCTCTGTTTATCGTGCCCAAGTGTCTGCCTGATGACGATGGCTCTGCCGGTGAGCGCAATGCGGTCACGTGTGGCTCCATTGAACACAAAATGGGCATCCACGCCAACTCCACCTGCGTAATGAACTTTGATGGCGCCACCGGCTTTCTGATCGGCTCCCCCAATAAAGGGTTGAACTGTATGTTCACCTTTATGAACACCGCCCGCATTGGTACTGGTCTACAGGGGCTGGCCCACGCAGAAGTGGCCTGGCAGGGGGCTCTGAGTTACGCCCGCGAACGTTTGCAGTCACGCTCCCTGAGCGGCCCTAAAAACCCCGATGGCCCCGCTGACCCGATCATCGTTCACCCCGATGTGCGCCGGATGCTGCTGACCATCAAATCCTTTGCCGAGGGCAACCGCGCCCTGCTCTACTTTGCGGCAAAATACGTGGACATCATGCAGCACTCAGAAAGTGAACAGGAGCGTAAAGCTGCTGAAAATCTGCTCAGTTTCCTCACCCCAATCATCAAAGCCTTCATGACCGAAACCGGCTTTGAATCAGCCAACCTCGGCCTGCAATGCTTAGGCGGTCACGGTTTTATTAGCGAATGGGGGATGGAGCAGAACGTCCGCGATGCCCGCATCGCCATGCTCTATGAGGGCACTACCGGCATCCAGGCTCTTGATCTGCTGGGTCGAAAAGTGCTGATGACCAAGGGGGAATCCCTGAGAGCGTTCACCAAAATCGTGCACAAGTTCTGCAAAGCCCATGAGAAAAACAAGGAGCTGAAGGCTTACATTCCCCCGTTGGCTGCACTCAACAAGGAGTGGGGCGAGATGACCATGCAGATCGGCATGAAAGCGATGAAGAACCGGGAAGAGGTCGGCGCGGCCTCAGTGGACTACCTGATGTACTCCGGTTACGTGATTCTGGCCTACCTGTGGGCCGATATGGCGCGTGTAGCCAAAGCTAAACTGGCCGAAGGCACAACCGAGACTGGCTTTTATACCGCCAAGGTGCAGACGGCTGACTTCTACTTCCAGAAAATTCTGCCCCGTACTCGCATGCACAAAGCCTGTATTGAGGCTGGGGCTGATAGCGTGATGGCCATGGAGGCGGCAAACTTTCAGGTCTGATATCACTGTAAATACAGGGACAAACCACAGAACGGATTTTATTCAGTCCGTTCTGTGGCTTTACTGCGGGTCATCAGGATAGAGCGCCTTTAAGATCATCTCCTGAATAGCATTATCCTTCAGAGGTTCTTCTTCTTTTACCTGATATTTAAGCGTGGCAAAGACTGCAGCTTTAAAAGGCTTCATGTGCAGATCATCCTGAATGACCTTGAGTGCATCCAGCATGGCAGGCGTAATATTGATAATCCTCTCCCGCAGAACTTTTTTTCTCTCTTCTGCCCGAATCTTCTCCATGTTGGCATGCTCGCACACTCTGCTTTGCAGTAATTTGGCCGCATCCATCTGAGCCTGAACGAAGCGCATCGCCAGCTCTTTGTAGAGACCAATATTTTCCGCATAAGTGAGAGCCGATCTCATTACATCTTTTTCCCGCGCAGCATCAAGTACCTTCTGCCCCAACTCCAGCTTCAGCTGAGCCATCTCTGGCATAACCGAGAGCCGTTGGTTAACGAGAGTTAACAGATTATGTATTTTCTTTCTGGCATCATCATTGAGGGAGATATTTTCAATGTCTTTTAACCCAAAAAATGTGCCGGATACCACTATTCCCGCCGCCCCCTGACGATCCATCACCTCTACGCCTACATTGCCAGATGAGTCCGAGGGAGGCGCTACGAGCAAGGGGGGGAGTGTTGTAGTTATATCAAGAGGAATCTGACCATCCATGGCATCACCTGTCGCTAGTTTGTTGCAGATGATTTCGGCCTTCGGCGTTATATCTATAGCAATTGAAGGATCAGGGATTGCGAGTATCATACGTAAAAGCCACACTCCAGCGGTTCAATAAAGCAGCTCAACACAGCGGCTCCAAAAAAACATAGCGTACCGAGGTTAGCATGGTTGAATACAAAGCTCCGTTACGGGATATGCTCTTTGTGCTTGAGGAAGTATTCAAGGCGGGAGAGTTGTGGTCATCTCTTCCCGCTCTGGCAGACGTTATCGACAGTGACACAGCCGAGGCAATTATTGAGGAAGCGGCCAAACTGACCAGCCGCGAACTGGCCCCCCTGAACCGTTCCGGTGATGAAGAGGGCTGTCACTGGCACAACGGTACCGTCACCACTCCGGCGGGCTTCAAAGAGGCCTACGTCAAATACAGGGAAGGGGGTTGGGTGGGTCTGGGCGGCAATCCTGAGTTTGGCGGCATGGGTATGCCCAAGATGCTTTCTGTGCTGTTTGAGGAGATGATGCAGAGTGCCAATAACGCCTTCACCCTCTATCCACTTTTGACCGCCGGTGCCTGCCTTGCCATCAACACCCACGCCAGCGATGAGATCAAAGAGCTCTATCTGCCTAACCTGCTCTCCGGGCTGTGGGCCGGCACCATGTGCCTGACGGAATCCCATGCCGGTACCGACCTCGGCATCATCCGCACAAAAGCAGAGCCTCAGGC
>CAMRBW010000142.1 GCA_947040555.1 uncultured Oceanospirillales bacterium
GTTTAGTTATATGAAGTCGCAATATGTCATGACTCATGAGTTCCTGGCTCTGTTCGATTGAACAGAGCCAGGATACGTTGTCGTGTAAGTGCTCGAATCGTGAAATAAAGTCACAAATTTGCTTGCAATGTGCATTTCCCCAGACTTTGTTGTTGTTCTTGTCGGATTAAAGTTGTGGGGTTTTCGAACATGAATCAAAGAATATTTTCACTCAAGTCATTCCAAATAGTTCTTCTTGTAAGTCAAATGCTTCTATCCGATTTGGCTATTTCAATGAAAAATGTAGCAGAAACAATACCATGTAGCTTCCCTAAAGAAACTCCACAAGAAGATAAAAGACATTTTCAAGTTGTCGGTAATGACTTTGATGAGGTTTTCTTGGCAAATCCTGTCGTGAAAAATTGTGAAATTTTTAAAACAGAAAAAATATCAACCTGGATGAGGAGTATTAAGCGATCTGATGTAAAAAAAGATTGTGTATCTCATCTAAACAATTGTTTGCTGGAGGCGAAGATCATATTTTTGGTTTATTAATGCAATTAAACAAATCGGTTGGCCCAGATAGTACTGTGGATAGTAGTAGCAAGTTTCCTGGAGAGTCAAAGCTTTGGGTAAATGATATATTGTCATTTAGTAACAGTTTTGAAATGATCGGAAAGAGTACTGATAAGTTCTTTTTTATTGCATCAGGTATAGGTAATGCTCTTCCTGAAAATAATACGGGTAATTATATCTGCATAGATGAATGCGATAAGGATTGTGAAAATCTCTCTTGGGCTCCATTTCCAATAGCCGATGACCCTGAGTCGCTTACGAATGCCGAACTGGCAATTAAGGCAACTATGAATTATATATGGGGATTGTATTGGTTTTTTTGTGCATTAGATAAGGATAAAGAACAGGGCTTACGCACTAGTAATAATTTCGACTCAGTAAGTCAAAATACAAGATCAAAAATTTGGAAAATACTGCCTCCAAGCGAATGTACACGCTCAAAAACCAAAAAAATTAATTGGGATATTAGTGACCATGCACTCAGTCACAAGCGTCAAAAGACTAGTGACCGGCTGGTGCATAAGCCCCTGGATAAAAATTTACACTCAGTCTGTGTTGAAGGAAAAGGGCGGTCTGTTACCTCGGCTGCAATGTATAGGGATATACGGAGTGGGAACTACAAAAAAAAGGGTCGTGGTATTCGGGTAAAAGTAATGAAGATATTAAGGCGTGCAGAGAATTTTCATCTCAGAACTATGTGAATTATGGTAAAGATGATGATAGCCACTCCCCTTTCATTTATGTAAAAGCAAACATTATTGATAGTATATATCGATCAATATCAGACTCTGAATATAGTGGCAGGACTGTAAAAGAAATTCTGCTTTCTGAACTCGAAAAAACCGTGGAAAATTTCTGCAAAAAGTATGGGAGTAAAGAGATTCTAGAGCGCGAGAAGATCATTCCCAAAGGTTTTTTTAAGATAGCAAAACCATTCCTGAGTCAGGGAGATGTGGTTTCTGATTAGTGCACAAAGCGTTAGTCCACAATTTATGGCTCACGCTGGTAAATCCTCTCATGCCTGCTCCTGTGTGGTACGTTTCGGCAGGCCGCCCAGCTCTTGCGAAAGGCTGTATCTGACCACCTTAGATAGAGCAGGTATGGCTATTTCGACTGTACAGGACATAAGTGTCTATAAAGACTATTTTGTATGTTCTCCCGATCTGTTAGATTTGCGCCCTTAACTTAAAATTTTGTCTTCTGGATGCTGCAATGGAAATCAATCCGATCCTGAACGATATCAAGGATATGTCGGAACGCACAGACGTTCTTAGGGGGTATCTTTGACTACGCTAGCAGGAAAGACCGGCTGGTAGAGGTTGAGCGGGAACTCGAAGATCCCGCCGTATGGAATGACCCGGAAAATGCTCAGGCTCTGGGACGTGAACGTTCCCAGTTGGATGCTGTTGTCTCCACCATCGACACCATGGATCAGGGGTTGGCGGATGCCCGCGAGCTGCTGGATATGGCTGTCGAAGAAGATGACGAAGAGGGGGTTCAGGAAGTTGTAGAAGAGCTGAGCAGCCTCAAGACTCAGCTGGAGCTGCTTGAATTCCGCCGTATGTTTTCCGGTGAGATGGATTCGAACAACGCTTACCTTGATATCCAGTCCGGTTCCGGCGGCACCGAAGCTCAGGACTGGGCCAACATGATGCTGCGCATGTACCTGCGCTGGGGTGAGGCCAAGGGCTTCAAGTGCGAGATTATCGAAGCCTCCGCCGGTGAAGTGGCCGGTATCAAGTCTGCTACTGTCCAGTTTACCGGTGAGTATGCCTTCGGCTGGCTGCGCACGGAAACAGGCGTACACCGTCTGGTACGTAAGTCTCCGTTTGACTCTGGTGGTCGTCGTCACACCTCGTTCTCTTCCGTGTTTGTCTCCCCTGAGATTGACGACAATATCGAGATAGAGATCAATCCGGCTGATTTGCGCATCGATACCTATCGCTCCAGTGGCGCCGGTGGTCAGCACGTTAACACCACTGACTCTGCGGTGCGTATTACCCACGTGCCGTCCGGTGTGGTGGTGGCGTGTCAGAACCAGCGCTCCCAGCACCAGAACAAAGATAAAGCCATGCAGCAGCTGAAGGCCAAGCTGTATGAGCAGGAGATGATGAAGCGTTCCGCTGACGCTCAGGCGCTGGAGGATACCAAGTCTGATATCGGTTGGGGCAGCCAGATTCGCTCCTACGTTCTGGATGATTCCCGGATCAAAGATCTGCGTACCAACGTAGAGACCCGGAACACTCAGGCGGTGTTGGATGGTGATCTTGATCGCTTTATCGAAGCCAGCCTCAAAAAAGGCCTTTGATAACCGGTTGACGGTCTCCGTACCGTCTGATTGAAGAGTACTAATTTAAGGCGGGGCTATAGACGGCTCCGTTTTCTGATTTTCAGGTTTGAATCTATGTCGAATGAAACTGTAAATGACGCCGTCAGCGAACAGCAGGACGAAAATCGTCTAATCGCCCAGCGTCGTGAGAAGCTGAACGCGATTCGCGAAACCCGTAACGCTTACCCCAACACTTTCCGTCGTGACAGCTATGCAGGCGATTTGCAAACGGCATGTCAGGAGATGGGCAAGGAAGAGCTGGAACAGTCTGGCAAGCGGGCCAGCATCGCCGGTCGTATTGTGCTGAACCGTGGTGCCTTTATGGTGCTGCAGGATATGACGGGACGTATCCAGGTTTACGTTAACCGCAAGACCCTTGCCAAAGAGGTTCTTGATGAGATCAAGACTCTGGATCTGGGCGATATTATCGGTATTTCCGGTACTCTGCAGCGTTCTGGCAAGGGTGATCTGTACGTCGAGATCGAGCAGTTTGAACTGCAGACCAAAGCCCTGCGTCCGCTGCCAGAAAAGCACAAGGGTCTGGCGGATATCGAAATGCGCTACCGTCGGCGTTACGTTGATCTGATCACCAACGAAAAATCCCGCGAAACCTTCCGCATCCGTACCAAACTGGTGGACGGCATCCGTCGTTATCTTAGCGACCGTGACTTCATGGAAGTGGAGACGCCGATGCTGCAGGTTATTCCTGGTGGTGCGGCGGCCCGTCCATTTGTGACGCACCACAACAGTCTCGATCTCCAAATGTACATGCGTATCGCGCCGGAGCTCTACCTGAAGCGTTTGGTTGTCGGTGGTTTTGAACGGGTGTTCGAGATCAACCGTAACTTCCGTAACGAAGGTCTCTCCGTTCGCCACAATCCTGAATTCACCATGCTGGAATTCTATCAGGCGTACGCGGATCACAACGATCTGATGGATCTGACCGAAGATATGCTGCGCACTCTGGCCCAGGATATTCTCGGCACGACCACTATTGTGAACACTGTCCGCAACAGTGAAAGCGAAGAAGTGGTTGAAACCGTTGAATACGATTTGGGCAAGCCGTTCATCCGTATGACCATGGTTGAATCCATCCTGCGCTACAAGCCCGAGCTGACCCGCGAGCAGGTCACTGAGTTTGAGGCGGCTAAAGCCGTTGCCAAAACTCTTGGTATTGAAGTGAAGCCGACCTGGGGCCTGGGCAAAATTCAGACCGAGATCTTTGAGGAAGTGGCGGAACATCGTCTGATTCAACCGACCTTCATCACCGACTATCCGGCAGAAGTCTCTCCCCTGTCTCGTCGTAGCGATACCGACCCTCATGTGACCGATCGCTTTGAGTTCTTTGTCGGTGGCCGCGAGCTGGCCAACGGCTTCTCCGAGCTGAATGATCCGGAAGATCAGCACGAGCGCTTTATGCAGCAGGTCAGCGAGAAAGACGCGGGCGATGACGAAGCGATGCACTACGATGCCGACTTCGTTCGTGCTCTGGAATACGGTCTGCCACCGACAGCCGGTGAAGGTATCGGTATCGACCGCCTGGCCATGCTGTTTACAGACTCTCCCTCCATCCGTGATGTGATTCTGTTCCCGCACATGCGTCCAGAAGTGTAAAAATTTCGGCTTAGTAGCATCCGGTTTCAAAAAACCGGATGCTTACCTGAGTCATCATTGTCAGACCTGCTGTTAACGTCGAATCGGGAACAATCTATGCCGGAAATTAAACTGGATGAAAGCTGGAAAAGTCGCATAGGCGATGAGTTTTCCAAGGATTATATGCAGCGCCTGCGGGCGTTTCTGGTGCAGGAAAAACAGGACGGAAAGACGATCTACCCGAAGGGGGATGAGTTCTTTCGGGCGATGGATCTGACACCTTTTGAAAACGTAAAAATCGTGATTCTCGGTCAGGACCCTTATCATGGCCCAGATCAGGCTCACGGTTTGAGCTTCTCGGTCAGGCCGGGCGTTGCCCTCCCTCCCTCACTGGTCAATATCTATAAAGAGCTGGAGAGTGATCTGGGTATTCCGCCAGTCCATCACGGCTTTTTGGAGCAGTGGGCGCAGGAAGGTGTTCTGCTGTTAAATAGTGTGCTCTCTGTAGCGCACAAACAGGCAGCTTCTCATCAAGGGCAGGGCTGGGAAGAGTTTACCGATCGTGTTATTCGGGAGCTAAACGATCATCGGGATAATGTCGTTTTTATTCTCTGGGGTAGTTATGCCCAGCGCAAAGGCAGCTTTATTGATACCCGACGACACTGTGTAATCAAGTCGCCCCATCCATCACCGCTTTCCTCCTACCGCGGATTTTTCGGCAGCAGGCCTTTTTCCCAGGCGAATGATTATCTGGTTAGCCACGGATTTGCGCCAATAAACTGGCAGCTGCGAGAGATTGAAGCGGGTGTTGTGCAGCCCGCTTGAGAGCGGGTTATATCGTGAGCAACACTAAATGCGCAGCTTCTTATGAATGGCCTTGGTCATTCTGCTGCGTCTTTTCTTTTTCTTTTTGGCTTTATCGGTATTTTCCTCAGTGTCCAGCTGATTGCCTTCCATAAACTTTTTCAGCTCTTTTTCGGCTTCCTGATGCTGGTCAGAATTCTGGGGAACACGCTCAAGTAGATCCTTGCTGGCACCGGCTGCCAGACCAAGCTCCTTGCGCATGACTTCTATTTTTTTCAGGCTCTGTTCACTCGCTTTGATCAGTTTGTCACTCTCGGCGAGAAAATCTCTGAGGTCACTGTCGTCAGAACTCATTGGATATTCCTTATGATATCTTTGGCGTTACTGTACTGCTGCCTCAGGACTTGAGAGGCCAGACTATTGGTCTGTTCATACTTACCGGTCAGGGACTGCAGCGTGACCTGATCCAACTGAGAACTACTGGTAAGGCTCTCTTTGGCATTTCTGATCTGATTATTCAGATTGGTAATCTCATCCGGTGTCAGCACACCCGTATCGTCGCTATTGAAGATTTGGATACCCAGTTCTTTAAGCAGATCTTTTTCTTCCTGAGTAAGAATGCCGTTTATGTTGTCAGGATTGGGTTCTTGATCATTGACCGCTCTGTTCCCGGGGGCCTCTTGATTCAGGGTAACATTTTTGAAATCACCCGTTATCTCTTCCCCCTGAAATAGCCAGTCATCCGCCTGGTCTCCCATCTGGAATACGAAGCCATCAGGCGTTGATGCATCCAATTGAGCACCGTCAAGGTTTGGTCCTGCAACTTGCGGATCATTTTGGGCAATGCCGGTGACATGAATAGCCTGATTGCCTTTTGTGATGATCAGCTGATCGGTGTATGCGTTCTTGTCTGTACGATGCAGTCCATCGACTTTCACGGTGATTTTAGTGCCATCATCGAGGACAAACGTGGCATCCTGTTGGAAGTCCCACTGCTTGTCGCCCTCTCTGTCGCCTTCATTTACGTGAGGGTCACCCCAAATTTTTGTTTCGTTGCCGTTACTATCAAGAATCGACCAGCTCTGTTTTTCGGCATGGAGCTGTATTTTGTAGCCGTTGTCGAGAAGTATTTCCTTGGGGTCTTTCTCATTGTCAAAGGCCCAGCTATTTTCGTTGACGGCTGCTGTATTGGAGCGCTGATTAGCCAATTTTGCTTGAATCTCTCCCAGGGCCTTCAGTTGTTCGTTCTTTGTGTGGACAATACCGATCTGTTCTCTGATCTGCTTGTCCAGAATTTCAGAACGTTCCAGCTGAACCATCAAGTTGAGGTCTGCGATACTCAGGTGTTCGTCTTTAAATGCAGCGTCCTGAGTACTCTGGGTCTGATTAACACCATTGATGTTGCCGGGGTTGATATTGGTGGACATCGCTGTCTCTCCCTAACTGTTTTCTTTAAATAAAGCCGCCGCGTCTCTTCTTTTTGCGTGTGGTCGTTTTTGTTGGCAGGTCTTCACGCAGGTTTTTCTTGCGGTTTTTTCTAGCCAATTTGAGTTCGTTCTTTTTCCGGTTCAAGGTTGCCTTAAGATCACTCTTTACCTCGGTTTTCCAGGCTCTCATTTCGTCAGCAGTCTGCTGGAGATCCTCCTCCGACCCCATCTTCTGGCTGAACACCTTTTTCAATAAACCCGGTTTTATCCCGAGATCATCACGAATTGTGGCATAGGTCTTCACCTGTGCCTGAGCTTTAGCGATCAAGCTATCCATTTCGTCACAGAGGATTTCTGACTTGGATTTTGCCTTTTTCGTATTTATTTGTGCTGAAACCGGCATTGTGTGGTTGCCCTTTCCATAGAGGTTCTCAAAAGGTTATCGTTTTTCTGACGGGGCTCTTTAATCTGTCCCGCTTTTCGGTCTCTTCAGAGGGACCATAAAGTTGGTCTGATGTCAGCCAAAATAACGCACGCAAAAATAGTGCAAGAGAGGAGGTGGGTCGTATGTCAAATAATGGTCAGATCGAGTGCCAGGAAATAAAGTGCCAGGA
>CAMRBW010000143.1 GCA_947040555.1 uncultured Oceanospirillales bacterium
ACAAGCAGTATGGCGATGAGTTGTGTTTCAGGAGAGAGGGAAGACATGACCAGTGGCCAAAAAACTACTCCCTCAATATTGGCACAAAATTTCTGATTTGCAGCTTTGGATTAGGGGGGGCTGAATTACCTTTTGTCTTCATCGTGTATGTTGACTCACTGCGTCTTAGGGCCGTCTGGGTCAGTTCCCATAGTTTTTTCAATGTAGGAAGAATCAAGGTAGCTCATGCAGATGCATCTAGCGTATAGCCACTTGGTATTAGGGTCACCTGAATGGATGCGGTAAAACTGCTTAATCACATACGTCCAACTCGTATATGATACTACTGCGTCATTCCGTTTCATGCTTGACGTTGGATGAGCATCAAGCATATCCTGAGAAATCACCCCGTTTACCAAAAGTAACTTATTCTTTGTGACTCCAGATATTAATGCGAAAAATTTTTCATAAAAATTGATTTGTTTATCATCTTTCACACATGTTGATGAGTTACTTTTAGATGTTGCACTTTGCGCTGCAACATTCCCGGAATCGGAGTCTGTTTTTTTTGTCCTTACCGATGGATTTAAATCATCACTGGATTCTTTACAGGGTTTACGCACCAGTCGGTTAGTAGTAGTTTTCCTGCACCACTTATGACCTTGCTCCAGCTCGCTTACAGGACGTTTTTTACAATCGTTTGATCGTGTATTTTGACGTGGTGAGTCTAAGTTATCGCTGGTGCGTAAGCCCTGGGATTCTTTAATATTAAGAAATTCTGTCTGTAAACGGTTAATATGAGGCTTTAATCTCGGCATACAATACCTTAGTCCTTCAAATACTCTTGTTGGGCAACGGGAAATATATTCGATACACTGTTCAGCCAATGTTTTTGTACTGTAGACTGGGAAGTCATTTTCACTTCGAATCTTTTCTTTTCTATCCATGCGTACCCGATAGTTCTTACAATAGTTGAAGAAAATACTGTTGCTAAGTTCCATGTTGATGATATCTTCAGGATCACAATACGCCATAATCTTATCCAATATATGAGGAAATCTATGATTCAGATCAGAGAAGAACGTTTTTATATTTTGTAGTTTCTCTGGTTTTTGGTTGCCATTGCAGGGGTTGCGTGCCGATCGGTCATTAATCCGCTGGGAATTACTGTTGGTCGGCAGTTCGCTATCATCCAACGTGCGCTTTTGTCTTTTTGGATGCGTAGAGGGTGTGTGTGTAACCGTTCTTGTTAAAGAATTTCCGGAACGGAGACTCCGACGGTGCTCATTGTGCTCTGATGTTCGTTCGGAGCAGGTGGGTTTATCATATAACTTCTCCATATTCATAAATGTTCCTCTGTATGTATTTGCGTCCTTGTTTGATTGAAATTATTCAGTATTGTTCCCTTGAGCTTCTAACCAGCCCGTTATCAGGAGCCTGTAAGGTTCTGTAACCTACGCAGGGGCAATAGAATGAGGAAAAGTACCGGAAAGGATCGGCAACAACAGGAAGAGATGGGATAACTCCCTATCCCGATCTTTCCTTGTGACCGTTAGTCTATTAGATTATGACGTTTTGCTGAGTAGCTTGTTCATGTCCTACACCATTGTCCGCATCCTTGATACCACCGGTCTCTGTTGCCCTGAGCCGGTTATGCTGCTGCACAAGGCGGTCAGAGAGATGGCTGCCGGAGATATTGTCGAGGTAGTTGCTACAGACCCTTCTACTGCCAGAGATATCCCTAAGTTCTGTAACTTTTTGGATCATGAACTGTTGGCGCAGGAAGAGCGGGATAACTGTTTTTACTACCATATCCGCAAAAACGAGGCGGCGTAATTCTCGGAGCTATCAGTAACCAATAAGTCAGTATCCGGGACAATGTTTCCGATCTCCTGAGCCAGAGTCAATCCCGTCTACTGATCCAGCAGATGAGAGAAGGCAGCCATAGCCTCCGAATCACCGGATTTTATCTTGTTGGCGATCAGGTGGTGGAAGAAGTATTTGAATTTCGGGTCATCCTGTACAGCATACAGGCTCTCATCTCCAGGTAGCACCGGCGTTGCGTTGATCTTGTCGGTATCTGCGGTCATGGCCTTTATCTGGCCATCGGCAAAGAGTCGCCAGCTGGTGATGTGAGAGAGGGTGATTCTCTGGAATGCGTTATCGGTCATGATAGCGTGGGTGCCGATATTATCCGGGATCTCCTGAATCACTTCGTCGTCCTTGAAGTTGTGTGTCTTGTCCTGAAAGAAGCCGGCGGCTCCCTCTAGTTCGACAATCTTGTGTACCGGTGCCTCATAAAACAGCCTCTCACGCAGACTGTCGTAGAAACCCTCCCAGTGGCCGTTAAGAGGATCTTTCAGATGCTCTGCCGAGGCCAGTTTACCCAGCCAGGGCACCATGGCCTCCACCTCACCATTTCTGCGTAAGGCCCAGCACAGAATCTTCATACTGAACATCTTGCCTTTGTTGGCATCGTTGCTGTAGAGCATTTCCAGCCCGTCCAGCTCCGGTGCCAGGCGGATGATGGGATTGTTTTCCGGGTTTTTTATCTTGTGGCCGGTGAAGATATCGACCACATTTTCGTCAGTCTTGGCGGTTTTGTTTTGGAAGATTTTGGCCATGTCACATCCTTGTGAACATCGAGAGAGGAGTCTTCTTTCTACTTTAGCCGGTGATCGGTTGCGTTGTCATGGTGCAGGTTGTCCGTGTTTTCATCATGACGGCCATCAGGCGTCCGATCAGTAGCATCGCAGCCAGAGTCAGACCGGTGATCAGACCGATCCAGAATCCCGCCGCACCCATGGCCGGGACAATGATATTGGTCAGACCAAGGGTGTAACCTAACGGCAGGGCAACACCCCAGTAAGCGAAGGTCACCAGCATCATAGGTATGCGGGTATCTTTAAAACCACGCAACACACCATTGGCAGAGGATTGCAGCGCATCAGATATCTGATAGATCGCCGCGTAACCCAGCAATAAAGCCGCCCCTTGTGTCACTTCCGGGTTATTGGTGTAAAGCCCGATGATGGCATGGGGGAATAACAAAATGCAGCTGGCAGAAGCCGCAGAACAGCAAACGGCCAGTATCATGCCACTGAGTGAGCGGAGTTTCGCCTCTTCAATGTTGCCTTGTCCGAGAGTATGACCCACACGGATGGTGATACCAAACGACAGACTCATAGGAATCATATAGGTCAGGCCGGAGAAGTTCAGGGCGATCTGGTGAGCTGCAACATTGTTGGCCCCCAGCTTGCCGATCAGCAGGGCGATCACCGCAAATATACTGCCACAGACAAATATATTGATGCCGATGGGCAGACCAAGGCGGAAAATCTCCCCCATTCGTGAAAGGCTGGGATGCATTTCAGCCGTATCGACATGCTGCTTGTACGTGTGATGAGTGCGGACATAAAGCAGCATCATACCCGCCATTACCCAGTAAACGAGACTTGTTGCCCAGCCGCAGCCAACAGCGCCCATTTCCGGCATACCCAGCTTGCCGTAGATCAGCACATAGTTGATCGGAATGTTCAGCAACAGACCGATGATGGCGATGATCATGGGAGCACGGGTGTTGCTCATACCTTCACAGAAGCTATTTAAGGTATAAAACAGGGCAATGCCCGGCGCACCAAAGGCAAGAGCCATAAGATAACCGCTGGCAATCGGCACGATATCCGGTGCCACATCCATGGCGACCAAAATCTGTCCGGCCTGAGTCAGATAGACGATCAGGAGGGCACTGCAGATCAGGGCGATCCAACCGGTTTGACCCAGATCATGGGTGATCCCCCGACTGACGCCGGCGCCCCGGTGGTGGGCAATCATCGGGGTGAGAGCCATCAGTATGCCGCGTAACAGCAGACTGACCGGTAGCCACAAGCTCCCCCCAACGGCAATGGCGGCCAGATCCCTGGCGCTGGCCTGCCCCGCCATGGTGGTATCGACGAAGTTCATCCCCTGGGTAGCAAGCTGGGAGATAATAATGGGCATGGAAAGCGCAAGTAGCGCCCCACACTCTCTCAGGCAACGAGAAAAAAACGTTGCTTGTTTGTTGGATTGATTATTCATGAAATAAGAGATGACATCCTGACGCAATACCCGTAATTGAGCAACATAGCGGAAGTGGGTATTTGTGGGATGTGCCTATCCGGCGCCGGCTATTGTAACGATTCAAAAAAAATTGAAAAGTGTTATGGACGCAGAGTTGAAAAATAAATTGGCTCATCGTCATCCTCGCCTGCGCGGGGATGACGACGGTATTTTTTGCTGTGTTACAGATTACGCAGATGAGCGATACGTTTTTCGAGCGGAGGATGGCTCATAAACATTTCTGCCATACGGGAACCACCGTTGATACCGAAGGCCGTCAGGGAACCTTCCAGTTGTGGGTCATCATGGCTTTGCTGCAGGCGTTGCAGTGCGGCCACCATCTTTTCACGCCCTGCCAGTCTGGCACCACCTTCGTCGGCACGGAATTCCCGCTGACGGGAGAACCAGGCCACGATCACGCTGGCTCCGATGCCGAGAATTGCTTCCAGCACGAAAACCACCGCCATATAGGCAAACATGCCCAAACCACCGCCCTCTTCATCATCGCCACGCAGAAAGTTGTCGATCACCATGGCGATCGCACGAGCAATAAAAATAACAAAGGTGTTCACGACCCCCTGAATCAGGGTCAGAGTGACCATATCGCCGTTGGCAACGTGGGAGATTTCGTGTCCGACCACCGCTTCGGCTTCATCCTGAGTCATGCTGCGGATCAGACCTGTACTCACTGCCACAAGTGCCTTGTTTCTGCTCGGGCCGGTAGCGAAGGCGTTAATGTCCGGAGAGTCGTAGATGGCGACCTGTGGCATGGCAATGCCGGCAGTCTGTGCCTGACGGGCGACGGTTTCCATCAGCCATTGTTCGGTACCATTTTGAGGTTGCTCGATGACCTGTGCGCCGGTGGATTTGATCGCCATCCAGCGGGAGATCATCAGTGAGATAAAGGCGCCACCGAAACCGAAGATCATGGCAAATACCAGCAGACCGCCCATGCCGCGGGTGTTCAATCCCAGCAGAGGCAGTACGATATTGGTCACGATACCCAGTACCAGAACTACGGCAAGGTTGGTGGCAAGGAATAACAGTATGCGTTTCATGCCCTTCTTGATCTCCAAAAAATGATGGGACAACGTTCTTTATGGGGTACTCGGTGAGCCTTTTCAATCCTCAAGTTGTATAGAATCGTCACAGCTCTCTCTTGGGAGGATGAATTGCTGAACTCGTTCCCACGAGCCCCTGTGGGAATGCATACGGAACCACAGGGTACGAAATTCGTCCGATTCAGCCTCGGACATCGTTACGCATTCCCACGCAGAGGGTGGGAACGAGGATGGGGATATTTGAAGGGATGGACTAGCCGGTAAAAATCTGAGGTTTCATGCGCCGATGGAGGCGGTCAAGAAAACGTCCGAACCGTTCAATGGCTTCTGACAGCTCGTCTACACGGGGCAGGGTGACGATGCGCACATGGTCATGATTCGGCCAGTTAAAGCCGGTGCCCTGAACCAGCAGGATTTTTTCCTGCCTTAATAGATCCATCACCATCTGTTCATCATCTTTGATGGGGTACATCTTTGGATCCAGCTTCGGGAACAGATAGAGGGCTCCCATCGGCTTAACACAGCTGACACCAGGAATAGCGGTGATCATCTCCCAGGCTTTGTCTCGCTGCTCCTTGAGACGACCACCGGGCAGAACAAGGTCATTAATACTTTGGTAACCACCCAATGCCGTTTGGATCCCATTCTGAGCCGGTACGTTTGCACACAGACGCATAGAGGCCAGCATCTGCAGACCATCATGGTAATCTTTCGCATGCTCTACGGCCCCGCTGAGAATCATCCATCCGCTCCGGAAACCCGCGGCACGCCAGGATTTGGATAGACCGTTGTAGGTGACACACAGCAGGTCCGGAGCCAGTGAAGCCAGGGAGACATGCTCGACACCATCGTAGAGAATTTTGTCGTAGATTTCATCGGCGAACAGGATCAGATCGAACTCCCGGGCCAGCTCAACAATGCCTTCCAGAATCTCCAGAGGATAAACGGAACCCGTCGGATTATTGGGGTTAATGACCACAATGCCACGGGTTTTGCTGGTGATCTTGCTACGCATATCCGCAAGATCAGGGTACCAGTCGGATTGTTCATCTTTCAGGTAGTGCACGGCACGACCACCGGAAAGAGTCACTGCAGCGGTCCAGAGGGGATAGTCTGGAGCCGGAATCAATATTTCATCGCCACTGTTCAGAAGCCCCTGCATGGACATCACGATCAGCTCACTGACACCATTACCGATAAAGATGTCGTCGATAGTCACATCGGCGATACCGCGCTGTTGACTGTACTGCATGACAGCTTTGCGGGCAGAGAACAGCCCTTTTGCATCACAGTAGCCCTGTGCCGAGGGAAGGTTACGGATGACGTCCTGAATGATCTCTTCTGGTGCATCGAAACCAAACGGTGCGGGGTTACCAATATTCAGCTTGAGGATCCGTTGACCTTCTTCTTCCAGTCGACGTGCCTCGTGGAGAACCGGCCCTCGAATTTCGTAGCATACATTGAGCAATTTGCTCGACTTCTGAATATCCTGCATGGCGACTATCAATTGTCAGTGAAGTTTTGAGAATCCAGATAGTAACCCGTTGGTGTGCGGGACACCAAGATTAATTCAGGAGGGGAGCTGATACCTTTCAAGTCAATGAAAGGTATCAGCGTAGGGCACCAGGAGGGTTACTTACCTAAAGTTTGCGCTGTTTCTGTTTCTTTCCGCTTGCTTCTGTCGCTGCGTTCTCACGCTTTTTCTCTTTAGACTGCGGCTTTCTCGTCGTTGGCGCTGCTTTCTTTTCCCCTTCTTTAGACTTCCGCGTTCCGGCGCTGTCTGATCCGGCGTTGCCGCCTCCTTCGTTCCCAGCTTGGTCATTTTTCTGCTATTTCGTCCTCTCGCGGGGGGCATCGCGTATTATATCGGGTTTGGTTGGGGGCTGTTTCATCCTCTCGCGGGCATCGCCGGGTGAAGCGGCGGCGACCTTGGAATCACCGGCGGTTGTGGCTGAACCGGCGGAGGCTGTTGCTGAGTCCGCAGCGTCCGTGGCTGAACCGGCGGAGTCCGTAGCTGGACCGGCGGCGGCGACCTTGGAAGCATTGGCAGCTGTGGCTGAACCTGCGGAGGCTGTGGCTGAATCGGCAGCGTCCGTGGCTGAACCGGCGGCGGCAGTCTCAGACGCATCGGCGGTTGTGGCTGAACCGG
>CAMRBW010000144.1 GCA_947040555.1 uncultured Oceanospirillales bacterium
GTCGAGTTCGGTAGGGATATTTACGCATGAAACACACATTTGGACCACTACCCTCTTATGGTCAAGCTGTCGAGGACAGCCTGTTTCACCTCTTAGCAACATTGCCGTAAACCCTCGGCTTTATGCCCTCGGGGGCTTAAAAGCCATTGTCTTCCAGCTCTTCCCTGATCTTAATGGCGGTTTTTCCCGGCCAGAAGCCGTATAAATCAATATGCCTCCAGCCATTGACCCATGTCCCCAATGGCGCTGTCCAGTGCAGGGTTTTTTTCCCTTCGTGAAATAACTCAAAGAAGTCAATTGTTAATTCAATATCGGTTGCTTCCAGGGGGATATTGTGAAAATTGATGGACGAAAAACCGGTGACGCTGTCTGTAAACACTCGGTTATTACCGCCTTCAATATATTTGAGTTCCATGTCAATAAAATAGGAGCCATGGTTATTCACGTTAATGGAGAAAGACGTTACAGGTCGGATCCAGTTGGGTAATACCCGCCGATCATCAATAGACGCGAAAGTGAAGGCAACGGGAGCGGGGTCAACTTTGGTAGCAGGATCAGCCGGCCAGATAAAACTGGAGATCTGACCATCGATTTTTGTCTGATAATAGCCTTGGTGTACCTTATCGGCGGACAGATAACTCTGCAGTATGTGTTCATCTGCTGTGATCTGGAATTCAGCGTTTTTTGAAATGGCGCCAATGGATAAACCACTCTTGGCAAAAATAACACCGGTAATAACACCAAAACTCTGGGCAATGCCTCCGTGGGGACTGAGCATATTATTATTGTTGGCGGTGTGTCTTAATACATCCATGTTCTTGTCGATGGCATCTACCGGTGCCATTAGGTAGTGATGTTCCACTAGTTGCCAGTGGGCAAAAATTGCCCCCTGGGAGTTAAACTTCCAGGATATATTACCTTCGGCAGACGCTACGGGAGTGCTTGCATTGACTGCGGCACTGAACTCCGATTTCTTGACATTACCTTTGGATAGCTGCAGGGACTCTGACAGTGGAGTTTTGGTTATAAGTAGTTTATCTAGCTCCAGCACCAGCCCTGCCGGTTTGAATGATCCCGTATTCGTATCAATGATACCCACGGCACCGACCTCGATGGTGGGGCTGAGATTCCAGTTACCCCACCAGGCGGGATGGGATGATCTGATCAGGGTGTTGAACTGTTTGTTGAAGTAACCCCGGGGCAGCGATTTGTCACCCCCCCTGGTCGTGGCGGCGAGCAAGAAAGAGAGAATGATGGTGACAAATAATGAGAGAAATAATGGGCTAATCCGGTGACGGTACATGGGATAATACCTCTGCGGGGCGGGGATGGGGTAACAGGGACTAGAGGGACTTTCAGAGCGGGGTTAAGGTGCCGCACAGAGTAAGTACTTCAAAAGTATGTTGTCAGACGGGTTTTCTGAGCAATTCGCAGGTGACACTTTCTTAGGCTCTTGTAAGCCTAAGAATGTTGTTTTTTATGACCAAGGTTAACAAGACATTAGCCCGATATTACCGTCAACCTTTCAGGGCAACATAGCCAACACATCTCATAGTAGATCAGTTGAAAAAAACCGCTAATGGAAATCGCTGAAAGTTGAAGGTACCTGAGAAGTGCCATGAGTGGCTGGAACAGCACTTAATAATTGTCGTGTGTATTCATGTCCGGGTTTGGTTGGCACCTGCTCGGTCGTTCCCTGTTCAACAATTTTTCCGGCCTGCATGACCGCTACCCGGTGCGTCAGGAGAGGAAACCTGCAGTTCACTTTGCAACGCCAGTAACAGGTCAAGCACTTCTGCCCGGATGGAAACATCCAGGGCGCTGGTGGGTTCATCGCAGATAATCAGGTCGGATTCCACGGCAGGCTCGGGCAATGGCGTTGACGTGATGGTAGCTGTAGCAGAAGACTACAAAAGCATTCGCTGTGATACCAACGATGATTTTTGAGTGGAAATGTAGTGAAAAAATAGAACGGGAGGAATAATGAAGACAAGAAGCTGTTCTAAGTTATTGATTTGCATGGCGCACCCGGCAGGATTCGAACCTGCGACCAATGGCTTCGGAAGCCAGTACTCTATCCAGCTGAGCTACGGGTGCATACGCAATGACCTTCAGAGAAAAACCCCTGAAAGGCGGCGCTAATAATACCTATCACACACGCGCAAGTCCACGGGTTTTTTACAGATTTATGGCCGCTGTTCGTCGTTGTTGGTGATGTGGCTATTACCTATAATGGCAACAGCTTATAAAAAAGGTTCATCGCTCGTTTTCCTTGATTTGAAGGAATCAGATGCAGAAATCGGACGCTCTGCAAAAAGTGCAAGGTCAGGGATAAACAGACGAAGTGATAGACCACTAAAAAAGTCCGTGAGTCATCATGAGGAGCAGCAAGTGGCAAACGTTAACGGCAAGTACGCACTGAGGGCCGCTGTTTTATTTTTGGGGGTGCTGGGTGGCGTGATCGGTGGACAGGCTATGGCAGCCTCTGTCGAGGTCGACAAGGTTACCCGCAAAGAGATTGCTGAACGTATCGCGCCTGTGGGGGAAGTCTGTTTGATTGGTCAACCCTGTGCGAACGCCGTGTTGGATGTCGTGACCGGCCCCCGTAGCGGTGAAGATATTTATGGCCGCTACTGTACAGCCTGCCATAACATCGGTGTGTTGGGAGCGCCTAAAATAAATGATAAGGCCGTTTGGGATCAGAAGCTCGCCGCCGCCGGCTCCTACAAGCAACTGCTAACGAACGCTATTAAAGGTATCGGCGCCATGCCTGCCAAGGGCACCTGTATGAATTGTTCCGATGAAGAGATCAGTGATGCTATCCAGTACATGAGCGGTCTGGAGCCTTGATCTTTCCCTGAATAGCAGCCTGTTACCGGGCTGCCTTTCTCATCTTCGAACCCTTGAACACATCTGTGGAGCTGTTATTCTTCGGCTCCGATTTTCGGAATATCCTGGTGGAGTTGGTATTGTGACTGCGGTTCATAAGAAACGCGGAGTGCTGCCAAGTCTGTATTTTCTTGCTTTTAACATCTGGGGAACCTGTGCCATGGTTCGTTTTCTCAGCCCTTCCCGTGCCCGCGCCCTTCCACTGGCCGCTGCTGTTGTGGGTGTCCTGACGGTTGTTTTGCCGCAGGCTTCCTATGCTGAAGCCGAAAAAAAGGATAACGGTGAGCTATTTGTCTACAACTGGTACGACTTTATCGCTGAAGATACTGTTCCGGGATTCGAGAAGAAGACCGGTGTCAATGTAACTTATGACGTTTACGACAGTAACGAGGTTTTGGAAGCCAAGCTGCTTTCTGGCCGTAGCGGTTACGATGTGGTTGTTCCTTCCCATGACTTTTTGGCCAACCAGATCAAGGCGGGTGTTTACGAGCCTCTGGATAAGAGCAAGCTGAAAAATCTCAGCAATCTGAATCCTGCGACCATGAAACTGCTGGAAGCTGTCGATCCGGGCAATAAGTATGGTGTTCCTTATCTGGGACAGACCACCGGTATCGCGATCAACCGTGCCAAGGTGATCGAGGCTCTTGGTAAGGGCGCCCCTCTGGATAGCTGGGAGCTGGTGTTTAATCCCGAGTATATGAAGAAGCTGGAGAAGTGTGGTGTGGCTTTTGCCGATGCGCCAACCGAGATCTTCGCTTCAGCCCTGCGTTATATGGGCAAGGATCCCAACTCCAAGCAAAGCAGTGATTATAAAGAAGCGGGTCGCGTGCTGGATCAGGTATTTCCCTATGTTCGCTACTTCAGCCCTTCCCGTGCTCTGACTGACCTTGCCAACGGCGAGATCTGCGTGGCGATTACCTGGTCTGGTGAGGCGATGATCGCTACTGATCGTGCCGAAGAGGCTAAAAATGGTGTCAAGATCGAGTACGTGATTCCAAAGGAAGGCGCGGGTATCTCTTACGATATTATGGCGATCCCCAAGGATTCCGGTAACAAAGAAAATGCCTATAAGTTCATTAATTACATTCTTGAACCCAAGGTCGCCGCGGACATCACGGACTACGTTTACTACGCCAGCCCTAATCAGGCCGCCACGCCGCTGGTGAGTGAAAGAATTCGCAACCATCCCGGCATCTATCCCCCCGCTAATGTTGAACAGACCCTGTTCCTCTTTAAACCCGTGGATAAAAAGATGCGTCGTATGATCTCCCGTGAATGGACTCGTTTGATCACTGGCACCTGATGATCGAATCATTGTGCCTGTTCAGGCTTGAGCTGGTGAAAGCCCTGTCGATATATTAACAAAATCACATGGTTGGCGGAGGCTTTCTGAACATGACCGAAGAGGGTAAGGGACTCACCCTGATGGTTGTCGAAGACAATGATTTTCAGAGAGCGGTTACCGCCAGAGTTCTGGAGGACGTTGGTTGCGACACCGTGCTGTGTGCTGCCGATGGCGATGATGCACTCAAGCAGCTTGTTGCTCATCCTGACCGGGTACATATTATTCTTAGTGACCTGGATATGCCCGGCATGGATGGTGTAGAGTTTTTGCGCCACCTTGCCGAACGCAATCTTACTGATGCAGTAGCCATCGCCAGTGCTCTGGATGATGCCCTTATCCACACGGTTGAGGATATGGCTCAAGAGCACGGGGTACAGGTGCTCTCCAGTGTCGAAAAGCCTGTTACCAGAGAAAAAATACGCCGCGTTATTGAGCAGTACCACAGGATGCAGTGCAGCCATAAAGCGCTGGCCAAAAAAGCGGCATTTACCGTCGATGAGATTCGTCATGCTCTGGACGATAATCAGTTTGAGGTATGGTATCAGCCTAAGGTGCGGATCAGTGATGGTACCTGGGTTTCCTCTGAAGCTCTGGCTCGCTGGATGCATCCTGAGCAGGGCGTAGTTATGCCGGCGGGGTTTGTCTCTGTTATGGAGACAGAGGGTCTGATTGATCTGCTCACCTGGAAACAGGTTCACACTATCATTGAGGATTTGCATGGTTTGCTGGAAGAAGGACGTGATCTTTCCGTGGCTATCAACTTCTCACCCCAGCTCCTGGATGATGTGGATATGCCCCGCAAGCTTGAGGCTATTATGCAGCATTACGGGGTTCCCGCCAGCCGTCTGACTCTGGAGCTGACCGAAACGGTCGTGATGGAGAATATGGCCCACAGTCTGGAGACGCTGGCGCGGCTCAGGATGAAGGGCTTCCCGCTGTCTATCGATGATTTCGGCACCGGTATGTCCAATTTCCAGCGACTTAACCGTATTCCCTTCAGTGAACTCAAGATCGACCGCTCCTTCATAATGGATCTGAGCACCAGAGCCAGTGCCCGCACCATTGTGGCTTCCAATATTGAGTTAGCGTCTCATCTCAACCTGAAAACTGTGGCCGAAGGGGTTGAGCATGTTGAGGAGTGGGCTGCGCTCAGGGAGATGGGCTGCGATATGGTGCAGGGCTATTTTGTCGCTAAGCCAATGCCCTTTTCCGAGCTAAAAGCCTGGGAGAAAGATTGGTTGGAACGCTACCACAGCGGGTTCCCCGCAGACCCCTCGGCAGACCCCTCCGCAGACTGACCGGCCCCCCGAACACACTTCAGGAATCATCCGGGGCTTGCATAGGCCTCGGCCCTTCTCTAGAATGCTTCGTCCCTGTGTCCTTGTATGCAGGTTTTCTTGTGGAGTTCTGTATTCAAGACTCCATGTACTCCTTGCCTTACCTGCCTGAGATGCAATCGCATACTCCAGGGCGTGGGAGGCTGTTAACCCGTAAGGAGCAATTATGCGTCATTACGAAATTGTATTTCTTGTACACCCCGACCAGAGCGAGCAGGTTCCTGCGATGGTTGAGCGTTACAAGAAAATGATCG
The DNA here is from genome assembly GCA_947040555.1 of uncultured Oceanospirillales bacterium. GTDB lineage: Bacteria > Pseudomonadota > Gammaproteobacteria > Pseudomonadales > Endozoicomonadaceae > Sansalvadorimonas. The sequence goes on from CAMRBW010000144.1 coordinate 5,826, forward strand.
AAGAAGATAACGGTAGTGTACATCGTCTGGAAGATTGGGGCCGTCGTCAGCTGGCTTACCCAATCCAGAAGATCCACAAAGCTCATTACGTTCTGCTGAACGTTGAGTGCAGCGACGCAGTTCTGACTGAACTGACCAGCAACTTCCGTTTCAACGACGCAGTTATCCGTAACATGGTTATCCGTCGTAACGAAGCGATCACCGAGCCTTCCATCATGATGCAGGCTGAAGAGCGTCGTGAAGATCGTGGCGATCGTGGCGAACGTGGTGAGCGTGGCGAAGACCGTCGCGAAGACCGTCGTGAAGACCGTCGTGAAGACCGTCGTGAAGCTTCCGTTGCTGACACTGCTTCTGAAGAAGAAGCTGAATAATCCTGTTTCAGGCTAACTGTTAGTTCCGGGCTCTGGTTCGGAACCAAGAAAGGAGACGTTGCAAATGGCACGTTTTTTCCGTCGTCGCAAGTTCTGCCGTTTCACCGCTGAAGGCGTTCAAGAGATCGATTTCAAAGATCTGAACACCCTGAAGGCGTACATTACCGAAACCGGTAAGATCGTACCTAGCCGTATCACTGGCACCAAGGCTCGTTACCAGCGTCAGCTGGCTACCGCCATCAAGCGTGCCCGTTACGTTGCTCTGCTGCCTTACACTGACAGCCACTGAGCCATTAAGGCTTAGGGTTATCAAGGGCAGAACGACTCCTGTTTGAAGCGGGAGTCGACCCCCAAATTACCTGTCTGTTGCTCTGGTGAAAGCCGGGCGGCGGACTAATCCAACTACTGGTGAAAGGTAGAGAAAATGGAAGTTATTCTTCTCGAGAAAGTTGCCAACCTGGGCGTTCTGGGTGACAAGGTTAATGTTAAGGCTGGTTACGGTCGTAACTTCCTGGTGCCTTTTAGCAAGGCGGTTCCTGCGACTGCAACCAACATCGCTGAGTTTGACGCTCGTCGCGCTGAACTGGAAAAAGCAGCAGCTGCCAAGCTGGCTGAAGCCAACAAGCGTGCTGAGCAGCTGGGCGAAATCGAACTGACCATCACTGCCAAAGCTGGCGATGAAGGCAAGCTGTTCGGTTCCATCGGCACCCGTGATCTGGCTGATTCCATCACTGCGGCTGGTGTTCTGGTTGCCAAGAGCGAAATTCGTTTGCCTTCCGGTCCTATCCGTACCGTTGGCGAATTCGACATCGCTCTGCAGCTGCACACTGACGTAGCTGCTACCGTGAAGATCTTCGTAGAAGCTGAATAAGTTCTAGAAGCTCTTTGAAAAAAAGCCGCCGGTATCTTTGATGCCGGTGGCTTTTTTTTGCCCGGTAAGCGGGTAAGATATTTTTACCATGGAAATGCAGCCCTTATTCCGATTATTCAGGGTGGCGC
>CAMRBW010000145.1 GCA_947040555.1 uncultured Oceanospirillales bacterium
TCATAACCACCGTGAATGGATTGCCAGCTTTCAGCATCCAGACGTTCCAGACCGGCAATGTCATAGATACCGAACTTGGAGGCACTGGAGGATTCCAGACGATCAGGGTTGCCTTTTGGAATCACACCGCCGGAGGAGATGATAGCGATAGTTGCTCGACTCAGATCGGCGACGGGAGGTTGTGGTGCAACTTTGTCGTAGACCGGCATCAGGAATTCGCTGGTAAATGGTTGTTTTTCCAACTTGGCCAGTAGCATATTCACCGCACGCTCGGCACCATTTTGTTCGGCAAAGTAGTTCACCCGAACGCCACGGGGCATGTAACCACTCTCTTCCGGATAACCAAAGTCACCGGTTTCGAGATATCGCTTCGCCAGTTTCACCATATCTGGCAGCGCGGTACGCATGGCGGCGGCACTGTTGCCGGTTTCTACGCAATAGACCGACTTTTTAAAGACGTCGAAGCCAGGGTTTTCTACATACATACCAGACACTGTAGGAATACCCAGTTTCTTCGCCGTTTTTGCCACCGCTCCGCACGCCATACCATAGCGACCGGCATTGAAGGCAGGACCGGCAATCACAAGATCCGGACGCACCTGCAACAGAATCTCTTTGATACCTTCGCAGGCAACATCCTGATTCTCGTTAAACCAGGAGTCTCCGCAGATGATGGTATGGGTCAGCTCGGCGCTTTCCTTGAGCAGGTTGGCCAGCATAACACCAGGGCCGACAGGCCCTTCGACCAGCTCCATGCCGATATGAGCCATCTCTTCGCCACCTTTCTGGCCGAAGAACTGATTAATATAGTGCAGTACTTTCATGGTAAATTCTCCGGAATCAATCAGCCTTCGCGGGCTGCCAGGTTGTGGAAGCCCAGCGCACTGGTGGCGCCGATAATGCCTTGTATTTCCATACAGATGCTGCCGTCTTCACGCAGACTGCCGGTAAAACCACCGACAATGGTATCGGCGCAGTCCAGATGGCCAAGGATGATGTCCATCGGAGGAACGACGACGGTCGGATTACCATTGCCGCAAGAGATCAGGGCATTGGCTTTGTCAGTGGCATCGGCAAGCGCCTGGCTTTCACCATCCCGTCCGGCAAACTCATCGGTGATCAGCACGGTTTCAATACCGGCCTCTTCCAGACGACGGCAGTTCATCACCAGATCGGTATCCGGATTGCCATAACCTTCTTCGGTGATAATGGCCGCATTAAGCCCCAGCTGCTTTGCCAGCTTGCAGGTAAAGGCGGATGAACGTTCCTTGTCTTGTAGTGTGACATTTTCATTGGTGACGATGGCACCGACAAAGTTATAGCGGCTGCCATGGTGCTTCATCAGCTCGTTGATGACCGGGTTATTCTGATGCATGTAGGTGGTCACTTTGTCGGATGCCGCTACGCAGTTACCACTGATCAGAGCACCATCCATCACCTCGGTAGGAGAGAGCAGGGTTGGCAGAATGTTCTTGGCATCGACACCGTAGAGATAGGTGTCGTGCATCAAACCCTGACTCTGCAACATGTAGATATAGCCAATCCGTGGCAGCTCCGGATGTTCCAGTACTTGTTCTGCCAAAGACTTACATTCGTAGGTAATGGTTTCATCGGGCTGGCCATCTTTGGCCAGCTTACCGATCAGCAGGGCAGTTTCCAGACCTACTTTGCGCAGAATCGCTTCTTTTTGATGGGATGAACAGCTGTCGTTAATTTCGCAGGTGATAACCAGGTTACGGGTTTGGGAGAAGGGAGTGTAGTCGGCACCGGGGCCGCTCATATCGATCACACCTTCCTGGAAGCCGACCACTCTGCCGCTGGTGACAATGGCCATGCCTTTCAGAACCCGGGTAATACCCTCACCCACCATCTCGTTCTCATCATCATGGAGGCTGGGGAACATAACGCCCTTGCCCTCGATTTTCACTCTGGGCTCGATGACGTCCTTCACCGGCATGATACGTACACTGTCGCCTGGCTGGGCAATATCAAGATGGACTTCTGAAATACGTGGGTCGAGTTCACGGATAAACCCAAGCACCGCTTCCCGATCTACAATGACAATACCGTTTTCAATCCCTCCGGGGGAACCAAAAACAATCTGTGAAACATTAATATTCTCGATTTGAAGCTTCATAAATCTGATTCCAATATATTGATATACGTCATACGGTTGACGAATGGAACATGCACCGACTTATAGCTACCACTCTTTTAAAAATGAATAGAATGGCAAGCCACAAAAACACTATTAATTAACTTAAATTAGATACTTCCCACCTTTCCAAACGATACAGCCAAAAACAGTACAGTCAAAAACAGTACAGTCAAAAACAGTACAGCCATAAAAAATAGCCCAATTCATTTGCCACCGGCTTTAACTATTAAAAGGCTTTTCAAACCTAAATCCAGAGCAGAAATAGATGAAAACTCACCAAATAATATGCCGCCATTATCGATTAGCTAATTATTGCCAGGAAATTGTAGATCGAGCCAGACAGGCAAAAGTGGAGATAAAACTTTTGATCAGTAAACTTATCGGTAAACGGCAGATGCATAACATCATCCTTTGATTACTCTTTTTTATTGAGGGCTATTGTAGCTCGACAAAACACCAATAAAACGTCAAAAACGCACAATCTTTCACAGATTTTTGTGCCTATTTTGTTTTATGACCATTTATTGATCTGCAACCAAACTCTCCGTGTGAAGGAAGGCATAATTTCTGTTCACATACGACAAACCCCATACGACCAACAATACTAATCCATACCAATCCATACCAATCCATACCAATGGGGGGAGATAAAAACAGCATTATGCACCCTTACCTGAAAGTCACTATCCCGCTCGTAGTCCCGTTATTGATCCTGCTCGCACCGCTGTCAGCCTTCCCTATCGAAGGGATCACCATCGTTCAGCAGCGGGTTATCGCCATATTTTTCCTCGCGGCGCTCTGTTGGGTCTTTGAGCCTATTCCCATTTATGCGACATCTGTCGTAATCATCGTCCTCCAGCTGTTGCTGGTCTCAAATAAGGGGATCTTGTTATTCCGGCTGGATGAAGGTCAAGCCCATTTTGGTGAGCTACTGCCGTATAACGAGATCATGGCCACCTTTGCCAGTCCGATCATCATGCTGTTTCTGGGTGGTTTTTTCCTTGCCATGGCGGCCACCAAGTATCGTCTGGATATCAACCTGGCCAGAGTTCTGCTCAAGCCGTTCGGGGAAAATCCCAAACATGTGATGCTCGGCCTGATGTTGATTACCGGCATCTTCTCCATGTTTATGTCGAACACGGCAACAACGGTGATGATGCTATCGATTTTGACGCCGGTGATTGCCGTCTTTGGCCCTCAAGACCCCGGGAAAACGGCCTTTGCCCTCTGTATTCCGGTGGCCGCAAACATCGGCGGTATAGGCACGCCCATTGGCACCCCGCCTAATGCCATCGCCCTGAAGTACCTGACCGGTGACAATCTTATTACCTTCGGTGAATGGATGACGTTTGGGATACCTTTTGTGGCAATCATGATGACACTGGCCTGGCTGTTAATTAATGCCCTGTTCAAATCGGAACAGACCAAAATAAAAATCAATATCAAAAGCCGGTTTTTAAAGACACCCAAAGCGATTGTCGTCTACCTGACCTTTGCCCTCACCATCGTCTTATGGTTGATGGGCTCGACCCACGGTATGAACGCCTACACCGTAGCGATGATTCCTGTTGCTCTATTTTCAATCACCGGCATCATCACCAAAGAGGATCTGAAAAAGATCTCCTGGGATGTGCTCTGGCTGGTATCCGGTGGTATCGCGCTGGGTCTGGCGCTGGATAAAACCGGGTTGGCACAACTGGTGGTCAACAGTATTCCGTTCGCTCAATTTTCGCCTTATATGGTGCTGTTTGGTGCCACGCTGCTGTGTCTGTTGATGGCCAATTTTATGTCCCATACCGCCACCGCAAACCTGCTAATGCCGATCATGGCAGCCCTGGGAACATCCATGACCTCATTAGCGCCACTGGGGGGCGAGATGACCTTGATTTTAACTGTCACCTTCGCAGCATCATTGGGGATGTCGCTGCCCATCAGCACTCCGCCCAACGCCTTAGCCCATGCCACCGGTCATGTACAAAGTCATCAAATGGCACGGGTTGGTATGGTACTGGGTGTGGTTGGCGTCTTGCTGAGCTTTGTGATGGTCTGGATTCTCAACATCGCAGGATATATTAGATAAACAGGGTTTCATAACATGTGTAAAAGAAAGTTGGAGCCCCTGATTGAGAGATACTTCAACCATCAGGAACGTCATCTGATGGTGAAAGCGGGCTCTCTATTGATAAAACAAGATGGCTATAACGGTAGATTGTATTACGTTTTGTCTGGGGAGTTGGCAGGGTTTTACTCAGAAGACGACAACAGACCCGTACCCGTATTCTCCGCCTCGGAAGGGGCTTTTATCGGCGTACACAGCTTCTTTTCGGGAACGTGGACAGCATCATCAACAGTGGTCGCCCAAACCGACGCAGAACTGGCCTGGATTGAGCGACATACGTCAGTGGTAGAATCAGAGGAGTACGGCTCTCTCTCCGCCCAGTTTATGCCGGTGATCGTCAATGAGCTCTCCCGCCGACAACGACGGGCAACCCGAGAGGCGTTAGCCAAGGAAAGGGCGCTTCAGGAGCTGTATACCGCCGAGCAGATGACCACGCTGGGTCAATTGGCGGCGGGGCTTGCCCATGAATTGAACAATGCCATCAGTGTCGTGAATAGCAAATCGAAAAGGCTGCAAACTGTCATTATGGAATTACTGGCAGAGTCTCATCCCAAGATGAGTCTGTTTTTTGAGCAGGGTTTGATACAAGGGCAACAAATTTCATCCAGTGAGGCGCGAAAACGGGGCAAACTGTTCGAGAAGAGTTACAACCTGCCGAAAGATCTGGCCAGAAAATTGGCCCGCGCTATGCCTGCCGGGAATGACAAGGCGAATGTCAACGAACCCTGGCTAAAACAGCCGGAACAGACCATTCGCTTCTGGCAGATAGGTCGGGATCTCCACGACCTGCGATTGGCCGCCCATCATACCATTGGCATTGTAAAGTCAGTCAAACAGCTGGGCCGAACCGATATCAATCTTGATGAAGCCCTGAATATAAACGACAGTGTTATTCAGGCTTTGGCGCTGTTGCAAAGTGATCTGCGCCGGGTTTCGGTGCAATTTGATCCGGAAGAGCTGCCGGTTTTCACCGGCTCCCAGACCGAGCTGATACAGGTATGGGTCAATATTCTCAAGAATGCCTGTGATGCGATGGTCGATACGGAATCTCCGGAGATCGATATCCATACCCGGTATAACAAAAACCGTATTTTAGTGACCATCGCCAATAATGGTCCTGAAATTGATGAAGTTACTCGACGTCAAATCTTTCAACCCAATTTCACTACCAAAAAATGTGGTTTATCATTTGGCCTGGGACTGGGGTTATCTATTGTCAAACGCATTGTGGCCGCCTATGGTGGCAATGTAGCAGTGAAAAGCGACAGTGAGAGAACAATATTCAGAATAAAATTGCCGGCAGGGGACGAACATGGACAAGCTTAATATAATTTGTGTTGATGACCAGCAAGAGGTGTTAAGCGCAGTTCTGCAAGACTTACAGCCACTGGCTCAATGGTTGAATATTGAGGAGTGTGAATCCGCCGACGAAGTCCTGGAACTTATAGAGGAGCTGGACGCTGAGGGCGAGATGGTTGCAGTCATCATCTCTGACCATGTTATGCCAGGGAAAACCGGGGTTGAGTTGCTGACGGAGATTGCCAGTGATCATCGATTTATTCAGACCCGTAAAGTGCTGTTAACCGGTCAGGCGACCCATACCGATACCATCAATGCCATTAACAAGGCGGGCATTGACCACTATTTTGAAAAACCCTGGCAGGCGGAGCAACTGATTGAGTGTGTACGAACACTGGTGACGAAATATATTTTTGATCGAGGGTTGGACTATACCCACTATCAGATACATCTGGATCAAAATGTTGTGTTTAGCCAGTTGAGATAACGCTGTCTGGTAATTTTGCCGTAATCTCAGGGTTACGGCTCTTATACCCACTCTTTATACCCACTCTTTATACCCACTCGTTATAACCCTGCTGTACAAAAACGTCATACCCCAACACTGTGAATGGACTTACAGAATCTGAAGAGCATATCAAAATCGATGCACAGGCCAGCCTCTCTGCTGACAGGAAGCTCCAGATATTCCTGATAATTGTCCATCTTCAGATGGCAGTCCCGATATCGGTACAGAGCGTACTGTTCAACATAACCCCGGTTCGGTATGGCATAGAGGATTTCTCCCTGAACATTGTCGTCAAAATGTTTTCTTACATCAAAAACCGTCTCGACAAGACGCTCTTCCGGAGCGCGGTTGGTGCGGCCAATTTTGTGGATGGTGCGCCCCTCTTTCAGCGTAAATCTGAACAGATAAAGTGTTGACGTTAGCAACTCCCGCTGACGGCGCTGTTCAATAGCCAGTAGGGCAGGATGTATCTCTCCAGCCTTGGCTCTGGCCACAAATACTCTACGACGCTCTGCAAGCTTATCGTGCATCCACTGATCAAATTCGCTGAGGTCAAACCCGGAGACGATCACCATGGCATCATCAGAAAATCGATATCCGTAGCCCGAATGATCATACAGAAAATCTTTTTCGAGCAGGTTATTGATGATGCTTGTCTCTTGTCCGTAATAGGCTCTGGGGGTTCCCATCCGACCGTGACGCAGGTATCCGGCCTGGAGCTGGTGTACGACACTGACAGGAAGATTGAGATGAAAGTGATCCCACCCCTGAATCATCGGAAGCGCTTTTGTACTCTCCCGGCAGGTTTTGCCATCGTGGCGGAAATGGTGCTGGGTCTGTGTTCCTCTTACGGCAATAAGAGGACCTTCACAGAACGGACAGATCAAACCGCCCTTGCCTGATACGACACCGGTTATGTGCTCCATTGCACCGGAACTGGTTTTTCCCCAAGTGAGATAGGCGTCCATGCTTTACCTGTTTTTGAGTGTTGGGATGTTTTATTGATGCCGTTATTTTAAACCCTTTTATTTTAAACCCTTTTATTTTAAAACCTTTTATTTTTAA
>CAMRBW010000146.1 GCA_947040555.1 uncultured Oceanospirillales bacterium
TTGTCTCTGGGAAGCGTTGACTTTTCATTCACTCCAGATTTTGCAACAGAACCACTTAAAGCTCATCTCCTCTGGCATCAAGTGTAGTAATGTGATTACCAAGGGGAAACTGACGGTTTAATTATCGAGGGACTTTGTCGCGACAGCATATCAACTTGTTTCCCTTGGTAATCACATTACTACAGATAAGCCGACTGGGTCTAAAAGTTAAACGTCATCGTTACGTATAACTTTTAGACCCAGTCGGTTTCTTTTTTCTAATTTTGCAGTTATCTCACGGGCTAGGGCAGAATCACCCTTGACGATAGCCACAAGGCAGCGGCGCTCCATGGTCATTGGGCCGTCCATGACAAGTTTCAGCATGATGTCTGTTGCCAAGTTCGGCGTTAACATCCGAGCCTGAATGTACTCATCATAAGTTCTAATATGATTTATAGATATTCCGGCTTTTGCAAAACCAGGAGTCAAGCAAGACCTCCCCTCCACAGTAAATTCAAGGCTTCCGTCCGCAGAAATGGTGAACCATTCATTACTCTTCGAACTATAATCAGTCATTCTGAGATTCCTTTAGTTTTTTTGGTACTCATACTGAGTGTACTGTTTTTTTTTAATTGTCAACAGGCAATAAAAAAATGGCTCTTAAGTATTTGGTCATTCGTTTTTAGCTCCGGATGCCCGCTGACACTGGGGTTTGAAGCAGGAAATATTCGATTACGATCGTCCGGCAACAAGGGTTTTCTTCCATGTGGGTTCAGTGATGATTTCGGTTTTTCGGGCCCGCGAAGGGGCCAGATCTTGAATCTTGAATAGATTCAAGGTAACTGTTCAGCGCTCCCTACATACCATATGTTGTAAATAATGATATGCGAACACTACATGTAGTGGTGGTCTCTAATCGCTCAATCAAAAAAATAGCTATTTTCTCGACAATTACACAAACAGGAAGGATTTTGGTGAGTGCTTCCTTACCTTCTATCCACTGTGTTTCGTGCGTATTCTAGTCAACTTGAACACTCATTCTATTTTGGCTCAATTGAAGCCGATTAGGGAATGGGGCGGATCATTCCATTAGGTCTTTCTTCTTGGCCAATTACCGAGATTCCACAACTCGACAAGAATGACAGTGTCGAGCATTTGCTTCCTATGAATCTGACGCAGGAAAATTTAAAAATACAGTATTGCGGTGGTTTAGGGCAGATGGAGTTGCTCGAGCGCTTACAATCCAAGCGTGTGATGCGCAAACGGTCAGGTCTAGCAGACCAAGCCTTTTCCCTATTGCCGAAATATAGCACTTTTTGAAGACATTTTATTCAAAAAGTGCGGTTTTTGGGCGACAGGGGACGTGTGAGTTTGAGAGCATGATGGGATAAAAAAGGTATAACCTATTGAAATTTAAAGGAAAAAAATTCCGCTTTTTTTAGGTATATGAAAAATTAGCGTTTTTTAAGTTGCTTCCGATTTTTCCGCTTAATTCGGATTTTTTTCGAAATGGTGACGCTTGTAAGTGATTGATTTTTATAGAGTGAAATTCCGCTTAATAATAGGTGCATGACACCCAGGAGTTAAAACGCAATGTCCGTTTTATCTTCCAGATGGCGGAAGAGGATATGCGGGTTCCCGGTGCCGACAAAATGGTAGAACTGGGCTGTATGGAAGGGGTGGACGAAGTTTATGCCCTGCATAACGATGCCTCCATGGAGACCGGCACCATCAGGTTGAACAGCCGTGTGATGTCCTCCTGGGGTTCGGCCTGGACTCTGGAAGTTCGCGGTATCTCAGCCCACGGTTCTACTCCCCATAAAGGACTGGATGCCATTCGGGAAACGGCGCGTATTATCGAAGATATGGACTACATCGTCGCCAAGCAGACCAGCCCATTCAGCCCCGCAGTGTTCGGTTGCGGCATGATCAATGGTGGCACTATTCCTAATGCTGTGGCCGACTATGTTCAGGCTCGCGGTACTATTCGTGCCATGGATGCTGAAACCGACCTGATCCTGAAAGACAGTTTTGGTGGTCTGGTTGCTCAGAGTGAGCTGCGCGGTTTTAAAACGACAATGGACTATGTTGGCTATCCGGCGGTGGAGAATCATCCTGAAGCAGCAGCACGGGTAGCTGGTGCAGCCAACGTTTTTCTGCCGCAGGAGAGTGTTGATATTCAGGGCGCACCGATGACCGGCTCCGAAGATTTTAGCTATATGGTGCACGCCTCCCGCAATAAAATGGGGGCGCTGTTCTTCCTGGGTAGTGGTAGTGATGCCAAAGGTATTCGCAACTATCTGCACGCCAATCCTTACTATCTGGATGATGAGTGCGTGCTGGTGGGTGCCCAGATTTTTATTAATCTGGTGACGCGCTGATCACTGATCACTCAGCCTAAATCAATCACAAGGTGATTCTTGTTGGGGGCGCACTGGCGTGCGCTCCTATTTGCTGGAGATGGATCCACTTTGAATGGAACCCTGAGACAGGTGCGGTACAGTGGGACGAAAGGCCTCCACGTCACCGATTCGACAGCAACCATACATTTTCGATAACCGGGCATTTTCCTTGCCGACCGTTCGGAATGTCTATGCTTTTCAACGACGTCAGATTGTAACTGTTTATGTAGTGCTTTCTTAACTCATCGCCGGTCACAGAGAAAGGCGGCCCGGGTATGATATTCTGATCATACTCGATGCTGATCAGCAGTTGTGGAGCGGAATCGGTGATATCTAACAAGTGGGAGGTGTACCTTTCCCGCAGATCTCTCGGCAACGCTATCAGAGCCGCTCTGTCATAAATGGCATCGACTGTGCCGAGCATATCTCTGGATAACTCGAAGATATCCCCGACGAAAATATCGATATTTTGTGCGCTGTAATGATAAAAACTGCCCGTTTTGTTAATGTCCGGTTTAACTGCCATTCTGTCGAATAGTTGATCTACTGCGATTTTGCTTAACTCGGCCCCGACAATGCGATGGCCTTCAGAGAGTAGCCAGGAGATATCGAGGGTTTTTCCGCATAGGGGCAGAAAAATACGACTATTTTCAGCGAGTGACAAATCCTTAAAGTGTTGCACCAGTAGGGGATTGGCTTCACTTTTATGGAAGCCAATATCGTTGTTCTCCCAGCATTGATGCCAGAAATATGCATCCATTTTTTTGCCTTTCGTCAGTATGTATTGGTAAGTAATCGTGTGGCAGTGGGAAGCATAGCACCAATCATACGGAGAACATTAAGCATTCTGTGGCGGGTTAAAAAGTGCGGGATAGTCTCAGCGGATCTGATTTTTGGTAACGGGTATCAGCTCACTTCCAAAAACGGTTTTTTCTATTTTCGTCTGTATCTGATCAAACCATTGGGAGGGTACTTCAGTAATGGAGGTAAAAAAAGCGTCACTCTCTTGACAGAAACATTGCGCCTCTATTGTAAAGGTACCGTTTTTTATGGGCTGAGAGAGTAGAAGTCGTGCATTTTTAAGGGGATAGTCAACGGTGTTAGTACGTAAATCTTCGGTACGGATATAGCAGCCCGCAACGGACACGCCCTGATCCAACGCCCACTGAGCTTTCAACAAATTATGAAAAGATGTGAGTGCCAGGTTTACCCTGATACGGGATGGTAGCTTACCTTTGGTTTCGGTATGACCATGCATTTGGAGGGTGTCAAAAAGCAGATAGCCGCATATGTCTTCGTTAAGTTTTCGCCTCTTCGATTCCATTTCTCTTCCCGCCATTGTTTGTGTATTCCTTATGCTCTTTGTGCCATATCAGCAGTGTGGCTGGATTCATAATATGGTCAAATTCATACGAATTTATTGGGGGGGGGCAGGGTGCATGGGTAGGGTTGTCGGTGTTTATTGTGGATGGATCGTCAAGGCATTGGCACACCCTTTGGGATGATTTTCCTGGCAGATGACCGTAGTCGTGCATGGACGATGGTACGCGGACCGTCCAGGGATACTGCTCGAAGTCTATACAGGGCGGTCAATTGAACTTATTGCTTGAATCCAGCCTTTCCTGAGTGGCAGATGGGTTTTAAAACGCTCTTCAGGAAGCAACTGGCAAATGTAAGTGGTTATACGGGTTTTCTCGATAGAAATTTCAATATTTCTGAGTTAAAGGCTCGGCCATCTCTGGCGGTGAATCTGATGCTCTCTTTTCGGGATAATATGCTCTGATTGTCATCAGCATTTATTTACGGTTGAATCGGGCAGAGCACCAGCGGACTAGAAGGAACAAATGATTTCTTTTGATTCAATAGGCTCTGAGTATGGACCGGGAACGCGCGGATTTTGATGATAAAACAACAACAGCACTGACTGAAAAATATAACTTATTTATATAAATCATTGTTTCAAGTCAACACTTCGCTAGTGCGTAAAAACTATGGTTCACCATCCATTTCCGAGTTTTCATGTGCTTTCACATCATTAAGTGATGCGTAACAGCAGCAGATAGCGTTTACTTGAAGAAACTACCCGATGAAAAAATACCTTCTTTTGACTCCCTTGATCCTGGGCATGATTTACTCTACGCCATCACTATCCGAAGAAATACAAGTCGGTGTCCGCCCATACTATCTCATTGACCGTATGGAAGATGGCCCTCTGAAAGAGAAGCTGCTTTCTTGCGCGAATATAACATTCGAGAGAACAGATTTTTCTATTGGTCACCGTGGTGCCTCCATGATGTTTCCTGAACATACTATGGAAGCCTATAAGGCTGCTGCACGTCAGGGAGCTGGTATCGTTGAGTGTGATGTCGCTTTTACCAAAGACAAGCAGCTAGTCTGCCGTCACGCCCAGAACGATCTTCACACGACGACAAATATTCTGGCGACCCCTTTGGCAAAGAAATGTACGCAACCCTTCACTCCAGTTAAAGGGGATCAGAAAGCGTCTGCAGAGTGTCGTACTTCAGATATTACTCTTGCCGAGTTCGATACGCTCAAAGGTAAGATGGATGGTGCTAACACGGATGGCAAGAGTCTTGAGGAATACATGGATGGAACCGTTGGATGGCGTACAGATCTCTATGCAATGGAAGGCGGTACTTTGATGACTCACGCAGAGTCTATCCAGCTGTTCAAGTCTTTGGGTGTTAAATTCACTCCTGAGCTGAAGACACCTGTTGTTGACATGCCATTTGATAGTTTCACCCAGGAGCAGTATGCGCAAAAAATGATTGATGAGTACAAGGCGGCAGGCGTGCCAGCTTCCGATGTATTCCCACAATCCTTCCGCCTTGAAGATATTCTGTACTGGGTCAAGAATGAGCCCGAGTTTGGCAAGCAGGCGGTCTTTCTGGATGAGCGGATGGGTGCATCCGGCCTCGATCCAAACAATCCAGAAACCTTTAAGCCATCCATGCAGGAACTGGCGGATATGGGGGTAAACTATATCGCTCCCTATTTAGCAATGCTGGTGACAGTCAAGGATGGTGAGATCGTCCCTTCTTCCTATGCCAAAGAGGCGAAGGAAGCAGGCCTGAAGATCATTGCCTGGTCACTCGAGCGTTCTGGCCCTCTGAGCAATGGTGGTGGCTTCTACTACAGCACCATAAAAGATGTAACCAACAGTGATGGTGTACTCTATGAGCTGGTCGATGTTCTGGCGAAGGATGTCGGCGTGGAAGCGATCTTCTCTGACTGGCCAGCGACAGTGACATACTATGCCAACTGTATGGGTCTGAAATAACACAGACCAAACCAGATTTTCCTGTACTCGAAAGCGAAAAGCGGTAGTGGGTCAAGCCTGCATTTTTGCATGAATATTGACTCCAAATTCAACCTTATTGATTAGCAATCCGACGACGATGTCATGCATTTGGAATTGCAGGTTTGACCCACTACCCTCAAGTACCCGGGTACTTGAGTTTCTCTCCGAAGCTACACCATCTTTTAGTGCTGGTGTGCTTTTTATGTGTCTTAAACTGTCAGACTGACAGCTTAAGATATATGATAGCAACTATTGTGATTGCAATACCGAGAACTTTTACCGGATGCAGGCTTTCACCAAACATAATTCGTCCAAGTAGGGAGGTAGCAACAATGCCCAAGCCTCCCCAGAGTGAATAGGCGACACTCAGGTCCATGCTTTTCAGGGAAAAAGAGAGGAATACGAAAGCAGCAATCTGTACGACCACCACCATAAGTGCTACACGTTTTTGGGTAAAACCGTCAGACAACTTGGTTAGTACATTACCGATAATATCGCAACAGCAAGCGGCGATAATCCATAGAATCGCAATCAGTTGTGGGTGGTTTGACATCTCTACAGCTCCTTTTCTTCTAATGCTTTTTTCTCAGACAGCTTTTCACCCCAATTCATCACAACCATACCCGTTATCAACAGAGTTATGGCTATCAGTTTGGTGTTTGAGAAGACTTCATCGAAAAAATACCAGGACATCAGACTGATCAATAACAAACCCACGCCTTCCCACATGGCATAAGCAATCGCCAGTGGAATTCTGCGAACCGCCAGAGAGAGGAAAAAGCAAGAGATGGAAATGAATATAACCATCATCGTATAGCCCAGTGCAGGGCTACTGTCTGAGGCCATTTTCATAAAAGATGTACTGGCCACTTCGGTAATGATGGCCAAAAATAGCATAAACCAGTAGTACACAGTTACTCTCCTCGAGCAAAAGTGGGTGGTGATTAACATTCAGACTGGCAGTGTTTTCAAGCTAATACGACAGGGGATTAGAGACCAGTGCGCCAGTGGCGCTCGGACGGATGGTAGCAGATGGTTTTAGTAAGGTTTAGTGAATTAGAAATCATTTTTAATGGCAGATAGCACAGATCTAATTACAGCGGATAATACCACATGTTTTTATCAATGGCATAGAAGATCTGGGAAGGTAGACGGCAGGTCGCTGGAGTGATTAATCGTCATTCCGCTTAAACAAAAAATCGCCATGAGTATTCATCCTTGGTGGGTTTTTATTTTGCGGCATTAACGGTGAATTTATGCGATATTTCCCGAAACTTTCCGCAAGACACCATTTCCGCAAGAC
>CAMRBW010000147.1 GCA_947040555.1 uncultured Oceanospirillales bacterium
TTGACTTGCAAGGTTCCTGGTTTATCGGGAGAAGGATAAAAAGGCCGTTTTGTGGCGTTAGTCTGCGAACCAATAACCCTGCAGAACGGCCTTTGTGAACGGGGAGTGGCTACGAAGTTCCAGGTGGTGTTCCGAAAAGCAAAGATTCGGTAAATTTTTTCTATCGATAGCGTTTTTTTCTATCGATAGCGTAATTGATTGTGCGTGTGGATAAAATGTTCGTGACCTGAGAAGGTCTTTTGTTTATAGTGACGGCACGTTAAAAGTGTGTTTTTAGTTTATGCAAAGATTTTGTGTGTCGGGTGTAATAACTCGTCCTGTTCTTCATAAATAATAGCGTCTCTTTTTGCACAATCGCCTTGCCTGCAAGGCACAATTATTTTTGATTGATAGGATGACAAAATGTCTACTACTACCGGTACTGTAAAGTGGTTTAACGACGAAAAAGGTTTTGGCTTCATCTCTCAGGAAAACGGTGGTCCTGACGTGTTTGCTCACTTCCGTCAGATCAAAAGCGACGGTTTCCGTTCACTGGCTGAAGGCCAGCAGGTTCGCTTCACCGTGACCCAGGGCCAGAAAGGTCCTCAGGCTGAAGATATCGAAGTGATCTAAGGCGCCAGCCTTTCGTTACTTTGCCACCTTCGGGTGAGTAAAAAGGCAGCACTTTTTAGTGCTGCCTTTTTTATTGGGCAGCGTTTACCTATCCGATGCTACATCCCTATGTTTTTTCCTTGGTCTTGTCAGACGGTGTGATTGTTTGTGCGGTTATTGGGGCAGTTATTGGTGAGGTAGCTATTTGCTGTTGCGCCCGTAACTGTGCTTCTATTAACACAGAACAGGATTGAATTAACACTGGGATGTGAAACCTGCCATGTTTAAAAAAATTCGTGTCTTTCTCTTATCGTTTGCTCTTTTCTTCATCGGGGTAGATGCATGGCTGACCATGGTGCGAAGTACTGACTGGGATTATCCATTGCTGGTCACCATCTACCCGATTAACGCGCAGGCTAGCGACAAGGTGCAGCGCTATATCAACCGTTTGTCGGTGGATGATTTCGATGGAATAGAAGCATTTATCGCTGAACAGGCCAGAGCTTATGGTCTGCCCTTGACTCAACCGGTAAGAGTAGAGCTTGGACAGCAGCTGGCAGAGGTGCCAGATTCACCACCGACCAATGCCAGTCAGTTGGATTCTATCGTCTGGTCCCTGAAGTTTCGTTACTGGGTCTGGCGTATGGAGCAGGCGAAATCGAATGCCTCCATCAATGTCCGTCTCTTTGTGCTTTATCATGATCCGAATACTACGCCTCGGCTTGCCCACTCCACAGGGTTACAGCAAGGGTTAATCGGTTTGATCAATGCCTATGGTGATCAGCGGTATAAAGGTAGCAATCAGGTTGTGATAGCCCATGAACTGCTCCATACCGTGGGTGCATCCGATAAATACGATCAGGCCAACAACCAGCCACTCCATCCCTACGGTTATGCAGAGCCTGCACGTCGGCCGCTTTATCCGCAGAGGTATGCAGAGTTAATGGGTGGACGTATTCCCAAAAGCCCAAGAGAAAGTGAAATACCCCGTAGTCTATCGGCAGTAAAAATTGGCCCGGAAACGGCGAGAGAGATTAACTGGATCTCGCAGTAGAAACAGACTTCTTGACCGTCTTCATGGTTTTTTATGGTTATCAGTATCGCTGATCGGTACGTGTTCCTATGCCATCCATGTCGTCCATTACCACAGCCTCGATTATTTCGGGGCTTTACTAATGTTTGTCCCAAATCAATCAATCCCTGTCGCCATTTTTTTAAAGTGATGTCTTTATTTTTGTGGAGAGAATAGGGATGAGACAAGCCTATCTGGAACGCTTTCTGCGTTATATTGCCGTTGATACCCAGTCCGACGAAGCCAGTGCGACTGTTCCCAGCACCCCCGGTCAGACCGGGCTGGCTCAAAGCCTGCGGGATGAGTTGGTTGCCATGGGGCTGGAGCGGGTGAAATGTGACGACAACGGTTATGTGTCTGCCATTCTGCCTGCCAACGTAGAACACCCCGTACCCGCTATTGGTTTTATTGCTCACATGGATACCGCCCCCGACGCATCGGGAGCCGGAGTAAATCCGCAAATCATTGAAAAC
Organism: uncultured Oceanospirillales bacterium; assembly: GCA_947040555.1. GTDB lineage: Bacteria > Pseudomonadota > Gammaproteobacteria > Pseudomonadales > Endozoicomonadaceae > Sansalvadorimonas. Next base: position 2,137 of record CAMRBW010000147.1, read on the forward strand.
TACAACGGTGAAAGCATCACTCTCAACAGGGAGCTGGATCTTCATCTCTCCCCGATTGAGTTTTCCAAGCTAAACAACGCTATCGGCAAAACGCTGATTACCACCGACGGCACCACTCTACTCGGTGCGGATAACAAAGCCGGTATTGCTGCGATCATGACCGCCATTGAGTATCTGCAGCAGCACCCAGACATTGCCCACGGTGATATTTGTCTTGGCTTTACCCCCGATGAGGAGATCGGTCGGGGTGCCGATCACTTCGATGTTGAGGGTTTCGGTGCCCAGTGGGCGTACACCGTCGACGGTGGTGAAGAGGGCGAGCTGGAGTGTGAAAGCTTTAATGCCGCCAATGCCACAGTGACAGTCCATGGTCGTAATGTGCACCCTGGCACGGCTAAAAACGTGATGGTCAACGCCAGTCATATAGCCCGCCGGTTCGCCAATGAGCTGCCTGCCGATGACGTGCCAGAGAAGACGGAAGGTCATGAAGGTTTCTTCCATCTCCACCATATGGCAGGGGATGAAACGACAGCGACTCTGCAATATCTGATCCGTGACCACGATGGTGAACGCTTCAATCAACGCAAAGAGCTGATGCTCAATATCGCCGACAGCATGAATAGCTTGCTTGGTGAATTGCGTGTTGTGGTGGAGATCAAAGATCGGTACGCCAATATGCATGAGGAGATTATCAAGGTTCCTCACGTTATGAATATTGCCCGTCAGGCGTTGCACAACTGTGGCGTGACGCCTATCGAAAAACCGATCCGTGGTGGTACAGATGGTGCCCGGCTCTCTTTTATGGGGCTGCCAACGCCTAATATCTTCACCGGTGGTCATAATTTCCACGGTATTTATGAATATCTGGTTGTTGAATCGGCTCTGAAATCCGTTGAGGTGATCGCCGAAATCGCAAGACTGACGGCTATTCAGGACGAAAAATAACTGACCACAGGGGAGTTTATTGAAAACAGACGCCCTTTTTTACCATGGAAATGCAGTCCTATTGCCATCGTTCGGGATGGGCAGCATTTCCTGCTTACGGCTATTTGTAGGTCGGTAAGGTTTTCTGCGGCTATCGGAGAGTGAGGAGATACTGTAAGCTGCATGGCTGCCAGCTAGTCTGGTCGTCTAATATGCAATTGTAATACAGAGAGAAATTATGAGTTTTGCCTCCCTGGGCTTATCTGCCCCAATCCTTAAATCTATCGCTGAGCAGGGGTATGAAACGCCTTCGCCCATTCAGGCCAAGGCGATACCGGCAGTGATCGATGGCAAGGATGTCATGGCAGCAGCCCAGACCGGTACTGGCAAGACCGCAGGTTTTACCCTGCCTATACTGGAACGGCTGATGAGAGGCCCGCGTGTTCAGCCCAATCAGGTACGCGCTCTGGTGCTGACCCCCACCCGTGAGCTGGCGGCTCAGGTTGGTAACAGCGTGGCAATCTATGGTAAACACCTGCCGTTGAGTTCGACTGTCGTCTTTGGTGGCGTTAAGATCAACCCACAGATGATAAAATTACGTCGTGGGACTGATGTTCTGGTGGCAACCCCAGGGCGTCTTCTTGATTTGTATAACCAGAATGCGGTGAAGTTCAACCAGCTGGAAGTGCTGGTACTGGACGAAGCTGACCGTATGCTGGATATGGGTTTTATTCGCGATATTCGCAAGATTCTTGCGGTTCTGCCGGCCAAACGCCAGAACTTGCTGTTTTCCGCTACCTTCTCTGATGATATCCGTCAGCTGGCTAAAGGTCTGGTACATAATCCGGTAGAGATCTCTGCTACCCCGCCGAACAGTACCGCGCCAAAGGTTGAACAGTGGGTCTGCCCGGTTGACCAGAAGCAGAAACCTGCGCTGCTCATCAAACTGATTAACGAGAATAACTGGCAGCAGGCGCTGGTTTTCACCCGAACCAAGCATGGCGCCAACCGTCTGACTCGTCATCTGGAAGCCGCAGGTATCAAGGCGGCGGCTATCCACGGTAACAAGAGTCAGGGTGCGCGCACTAAAGCGCTGGCTGATTTCAAATCCTGCGACATTCGCATTCTGGTTGCGACCGATATTGCCGCTCGAGGGCTGGATATTAATCAGCTGCCCCAGGTGGTTAATTTCGATCTGCCCAATGTGCCAGAAGACTATATTCACCGAATCGGACGCACTGGTCGAGCCGGTGCCAGCGGTCAAGCTGTCTCCCTGGTCAGCGTCGATGAGTTCAAACAGCTCTCTGATATTGAGCGCCTGATCAAGCAGGTATTGCCCCGCAAGTCTGTTAATGGTTTTAATCCGACCAATAATCTGCCGGAATCCCGTTTGAATACACGGCCACTGAAGCCAAACAAGCCAAAGAGGCCGAAGGCTGCCAATGCTTTCGGGAATACTCCCAGAAACAATACCGGGAATACTTCCAGAAACACTACTGGGAACAATTCCGGGAACAGGCAAAACGAAGCTCGCCCTGGCAGAAGTAAGCCACGGCCTTTCAAGGTTGCGAACAGATCTGCATAAAAGGCCAGGGTCACGCATTTGTGTGACCCTGTCACAGTTTCTTTACAGAGACTGATGTCCAGAGATAAAAAAACCGCTCCTTCTGGGGCGGTTTTTTTATCAGTACAGAGCAGGTCTAGTCAAAAAGATTGAGTTGAATGACGGAGTCCCGTGCTTTCAGGTCATGGAGACGGACACCCATCCCCAATAGTCGTACCGGTTTTTCTTCACGCTCCCAGGCACCCCGCATCAACCGGGAAAAGGCCTGTAAATTAAACGGCTCTTTGTCACTGAGTGCACACAGCTCTTCCATAGTGGTTTGGGAAAAGTCGGCGAACTTCACCTTCACAAAACGCTTGGTGATGGCGTACTCATCGCGAATACTCTGATAGCGCTCCGATAACTCTTTAAGCAACTCGGGCAGACATTCCAGTACCGCCTCTTCGTCTGGTAGATCGGTGTCGTAGGTATGCTCGACAGAGAGTGACTTACGACGATGGTTGCTGACTACCGGCCGGTGGTCAATGCCTCGAGATAGCTGGTAGAGGCGCTCACCGAAGCTACCAAAGTGCTTGGTGAGATCGAGCTGATCCCATGTTCGCAGATCGGTGCAGGTCTCGATGCCCAGCCTGGCCATTTTCTCCGCCGTCGTCTTACCAACGCCGAACAGCTTTTTGACCGGCAGTACACTGACGAACCCATCGATCTCATCAGGGGTAATCACCTTGAGTCCATCGGGCTTGTGCCAGTCAGAGGCGATTTTTGCCAGAAACTTATTCGGTGCCACACCTGCCGATACGGTAATACCGGTGAGCTCTTTGGCCCGTTGTCGTATTTCTTTGGCCATCAAGGTAGCGCTACCACGACAGCAGTCACTGCCGGTGACATCCAGAAATGCTTCATCAAGAGAGATTGGCTCAATCAGATCGGTGTAGTCAGCGAAAAGGGTATGTAGCTGTAGAGATACCTCCCGATAGAGCTCGAACCGGGGGCGAAGAATAATCAGATGCGGGCAGAGTCTGCGCGCATAGGCCGATGCCATGGCGGAATGCACGCCGTAATCACGGGCCTCGTAGTTGCAGGTCGAGATCACTCCGCGCTTTTCCGGAGAACCTCCCACCGCCATGGGAACACCTTTCAGTTTCGGATTCTCTCTGGTTTCAACCGCGGCATAAAAGCAGTCACAATCCACATGGATGATTTTGCGTTGCGACTCTTGGTTTTGTTGGGATGCGTTTTGTTGGGATGCGTCTTGTTGGGATGAGTCTTGTTGGGATGAATGTTGAGGCATCTTTCCTGTCCGTGGTACAGAGGCAGTTCGGGTACTATTGCTGATCATGGTACACCACAAAAACCATTTCACTAACCGACAGGTTAGTGCCTCAGGAGGGGTAAATAGCGATACTTTAGTGACCTGTTTTGAATCGACATTAAAAAACATGCAAACCGGTGAAGACAAAAGTGGTCATCTGCTTAAGGTCTGTGAGGCCAACAGGTGGCAGCGAAATTGCAGGAATAGGCCACAGCCGGCTGAAAATTCTGAAATACCGGAAGAATTGAGCTGTGAGAGGGTGAAATAGGGTGAATTTCTTCACTCTTGGTAGAGCAATTCTCTAAAAGTATGGGTAAACTACGCATGACTTGTGAAAGTCGATTCTGTACAGTGGCGGCACGTTAAAAGTGTGTTTGATGTTTATGCAAAGATTTTATGTGTCGGGTGTAACAGCTCGTCCTGCTCTTCATAAATAATAGCGTCTCTTTTGCACAACCGTCTTGCCTGCAAGGCACCATTATTATTTTTGATTAATAGGATGACAAAATGTCTACTACTACCGGTACTGTAAAGTGGTTTAACGACGAGAAAGGTTTTGGCTTCATCGCTCAGGAAAACGGTCCTGACGTGTTTGCTCACTTCCGTCAGATCAAAAGCGACGGTTTCCGTTCCCTGGCTGAAGGCCAGCAGGTTCGCTTCACCGTGACTCAGGGCCAGAAAGGTCCTCAGGCTGAAGATATCGAAGTGATCTAAGGCTTCTGCCTTACGTTCCTTCTTCACCTTCGGGTGAGATAAAAGGCAACACTTTTGAGTGTTGCCTTTTTTTTGTCTGGCGATTGTTTTTTGTCCGGTAATTGTGGTTCTGTTGCAAACTCAAACCACTTTATACAAAATCCACAGCCTTACCCGCTTT